>NZ_JAJNOF010000016.1:0-103831 GCF_027854495.1 Stenotrophomonas sp. PI_27 | reverse complement strand
TTGGCTTCGGAATCGGCCGGGGTGAAGCGCGGCATCGCTGCAGCGGCGCCTTCCTTCTCGGTCGAACGACCGGCGAACTGGTTGGCGAAGCGTACGTGGCGGGCGAACGGTGCATCGGCCACCTGTGCCAGCGACGCAGCCAGCGCACCGTTGAAGGCATCACCGGCACCGGTGGTGTCGATGGCCTGCACCTGTTCGGCACCGACGCGGTAGTACGGCTGGGTGTCGCCGCGCAGGTTCTCGTCGGCGTGCGAGACGAACACGCCCACCGAACCCAGCGTCACCACCACGGTACCGTTGCCGACCAGCTTGCGGCACAGCGCGTGCAGGCTGGCGCCATCCAGCGCGGCGACGTCGTTGGCATCCACGCGCTCACCGACATGGCGGCCGAGCAGGGCGGCGAACTCGGTCTCGTTCGGGGTGATCACATCGGCCAGCTTGAGCAGGCCGATGGTCGAGGGCGCATCGGCCGGCGCGGTGTTGAGCACGGTGGTGACACCGGCCTCGCGGGCCGTGGCCAGCGCCGCTTCGATGGTCTGCACCGGCGATTCCAGCTGCACCAGCACCACCTTGGCACCGGTCAGCAGGGCCTGCTGCTGTTGCAGGAAATCGGTGCCCAGCGCGGCGTTGGCGCCCGGTCCGATCACGATCGTGTTGCGGCCACGCGCATCCACGTAGATGCCGGCGGTGCCGGTCGGCTCGCTGCTGGCCTCGGCGATCAGCGCGAAGCCATCCTGCGCAGCCAGTTCACGCGCAGTGGCGCCACCGGCGTCATCGCCCAAGGCGCACACGAAGTGCGTCTGGGCACCGGCGCGGCAGGCCGCCACGGCCTGGTTGAAGCCCTTGCCCCCGGGGCCGGTGCTGTAGCGGCCGGCAATGGTCGCACCCGGTGCCGGCAGCGACTCGCACCGCCACACGTGATCGACATTGAAGGAACCGACGACAACGACACTGCTGCTCATAGGAAATCTTTTCTCAACCAGGGGTTCAACTGAAGTGCGTGAGCACGCCGGCGATGGTCGCCGTCATGAAGGTGGCAATGGTACCGCCCAGCACCGCGCGCAGGCCGAACTTGGCCAGGTCGTGGCGACGTTCCGGGGCCAGGCCGCCGATGCCGCCGATCTGGATCGCGATCGAGCTGAAGTTGGCAAAGCCGCACAGTGCATAGGTGGCAATCAGGCGACCTTCGGCGGACAGGCTCACGCCGGGGATCTGGCCGTTCACGATCTGCGACAGCTCGGTGTAGGCGACGAACTCGTTGATCACGACCTTCTGGCCGATCAGCGAGCCGACGGTGGTGGCGTCGGCCCACGGCGTGCCGATCACCCAGGCGATCGGGGCCAGCACGTAGCCGAAGATGGTCGACAGGTTGGTCGGCTTGCCGATGGCAGCGGCCAGGCCGGTCACCTCGCCGAACCAGGTCAGCGGGGCGTTCAGCAGCGCGATCAGGGCGATGAAGGCCAGCAGCATCGCGCCGATGTTCAGCGCCAGCTTCAGGCCGTCGCCGGCACCGGCAGCGGCCGCATCGATGATGTTGCTGGAGGTCTTTTCGACTTCCATCTTCACCGTGCCGCGGGTCAGCGGGGTGCCGGTTTCCGGAATCAGCAGCTTGGCCACGACCAGGGTGGCCGGTGCGGCCATGATGCTCGCTGCCAGCAGGTGCTTGGCGTAGAAGGCCTGCTGCGCCGGGTCGCCACCGCCGAGCATGCCCACGTAGGCCGCCAGCACGCCGCCGGCGATGTGCGCCATGCCGCCGATCATCATGGTCAGCAGCTCGGACTGGGTCATCCTGGCGATGTACGGGCGCACGGTCAGCGGCGCCTCGGTCTGGCCGATGAAGACGCTGGCGCAGACGCTGGTGGTTTCCGCGCCGGACACGCGCATCACCTTGGTGATCGACCAGGCCATCACGCGCACGATCGCCTGCATGACGTTGAGGTGGTACATCACCCCCATCAGCGCCGAGAAGAAGATGATGGTCGGCAGCACCTGGAAGGCGAAGATGAAGCCGTAGTTCTTGGTGTCCATCAACGAGCCGAAGATGAAGCCCGAGCCCTCGTTGACGAAGCTGAGGATCTTGACGAAGCCCTTGCCCAGCGCATCGAACACGTCGCGCCCGCCCGGCACCAGGATCACCAGCGCCGCAAAGGCGATCTGCAGGGTGATACCGGTGGCAACCAGCTTCCAGTCAACTGCACGCTTGTTGTTGGAAAACAACCAGGTGATGCCGATCAGCACCGCCAACCCGAACAGGCCGAAGCCGATCCTGCCCAAACCTTCGACCATGTGAGTGACTCCCCTGGGGCGTCGCGAAAAACGGGAAGCCTAGTGCAGGGCAGGGGCCGGGGCAAGAAAAAGCAGCGTGCGCGCACCCAACGGTACCGATCGGGCCAGCAACGGCAAGGGCTTGCGGCCGGCGACGGCAGGTAGAATGGGGTTCGATCCCGGCCCGGATGCGGGCCCGCAGCAGGAGATTCGCATGCAATACCGTCGCCTGGGCTCTACCGGCCTGCCGATTTCCGCCCTGTCCTTCGGCGCCTGGGTGACCTTCGGTGACCAGATCCCGCGCGACGAGGCCCGCAACCTGGTGGCGGCCGCCTGGGACCACGGCGTCAACTTCTTCGACAACGCCGAGGGCTATGCCAACGGCCGCGCCGAACAGGTGATGGGCGATGTGATCGCCGACCTGCGCCTGCCGCGCGACGGCATCTGCGTCTCCAGCAAGGTGTTCTTCGGCAGCGCCAAGGACCCACGGCCGACCCAGCGCGGCCTGTCGCGCAAGCATGTGACCGATGCCTGCCACGCCGCGCTCAAGCGCCTGCGGGTGGAGTACCTGGACCTCTACTACTGCCACCGGCCGGATCCGGACGCGCCGATCGCCGAGACCGTGCACGCCATGGACACCCTGGTGCGGCAGGGCAAGATCCTCTACTGGGGCACCTCGGAGTGGTCGGCGGCGCAGATCCAGCAGGCGCTGGACATCGCCGAAGCGCACAACCTGCAGGGCCCGTCGATGGAACAGCCGCAGTACAACCTGCTGCACCGCGAGCGTGTCGAGGTCGAGTACGCGCCGCTGTATGCCGGTGCCGGGCTGGGCACCACCATCTTCTCGCCGCTGGCCTCGGGCCTGCTGACCGGCAAGTACGACCAGGGCATCCCGGCCGATGCGCGGCTGGGCCGCGAGGGCATGGAATGGCTGCAGGCGCTGGTGCTGGGTGACGACACCGAGGCCCGCCTGGCCCAGGTGCGCCGCTTCAGTGCGGTCGCGCGCGCACTGGGGCAGGCGCCGGCCACGCTGGCCATCGCCTGGTGCCTGCGCAACCCGAACGTCTCCAGCGTGATCCTCGGCGCCAGCCGGGTCAGCCAGCTGCTGCAGAACCTGCAGGCACTGGACGTGCTGGAGCAGGTCGACGCGGCCGCCTGGGCCGACGTCGAAGCCGCCTTCGCCTGAACCCCAGGGCCGACCGGGCCTGGGGCTCGGTCGGGACGGCTCGGCCGAGGGAACGGGAACGGGAACGGTAGAGTCGACTGTCAGTCGACTGCTTCGAATGACCGACGGCTTCGAGCAACCGCAGTCGACTGACAGTCGACTCTACACGGCTGCGTCGTCCTTTGATTGACATGATCTATCGAATTTCAGAATTCGATCATTAATCTCATCAATCAAATTGAGAATGGTTGTTGATTGTCAACTGAGAATCATTATCATTTAACTCGTCCCTCGCACGAGTCCAGATGCTCATGAATGCTCAACCTGTACTGCTGCGCCCCGAAACGCTGACCCTCCGCGATCGCCCGGTCCGTTTCGTTCCGCCGGAAGAGGTCATCGACAGCGAGGCCCTGCTCAAGGGCCGTCGTGAAATCCTGATCCAGCACGGCGACCGCTTCTATCGCCTGCGGCACACCAGCAACGACAAGCTGATCCTGACCAAGTAATCGCGGCCTGGTCGCCCGCCCGCCCTCCCTCCTGCCGGCCGCGCCGGCAGGGTGGGCGACCCGTCCGCTCCCGCTCTCTCCCCCCCGGTCTACCGCGTGCACCTTCCGGGTGTGCCGGTAACCGGGGGTTCCCCTGCCTGACCGAACGAACCCGATGACCCGCCCTACCGCCCTTTGCGTTGCCGTCTGGATGGCCCTGCCGCTGTCCGCCCATGCTGCTGACGCGGCCACCGCCGCACCCGATGCGCGCGAATTCGACCGCGTGCAGGTCACCGCCACCCGCACCGAGCGGGCGGTCAGTGACGTGGCGGCCACCGTCGATGTCATCGACCGCGAGCAGATGGACCGGCACCTGGTGCAGGACATCAAGGACCTGCTGCGCTACGAGCCGGGCCTGTCGGTCAGCCGCAGTGCCGCGCGCTTCGGCCTTGGCAGCATCCGCATCCGCGGCCTGGACGGCAACCGTGTGCGCGTGCAGACCGACGGCATCGCCATGCCCACCAGCTTCGCGATCGGTTCGTTCTCCAACGCCAACCGCAACTTCACCGATCTGGACACGCTCAAGCGCGTGGAGATCGTGCGCGGTCCGGCCAGCTCGCTGTATGGCTCCGATGCGCTCGGGGGCGTGGTCGCCTTCGTCACCAAGGATCCGGCCGATTACCTGAAGGATGGCAAGGACAGCTACGTCGGCCTGAAGTTCGGCTACGACGGCGAGTGGAAGGGCCTGCTCGGCGGCGTGACCGGCGCGTTTGGTGGCGAGCACTGGAGCGGCATGGTCAACCTCAACCATCGCCAGGGCCAGGAAACCGGCAACAAGGGCGATGTGCGCAGCCTCGACAACACCCGCACTGCGCCCAACCCGCAGGACCGCGACGGTCGCAGCGGCCTGGCCAAGCTGGTCTATGCGCCCAGTGAAGACCAGCGTTTCCGCCTGACCGTGGAAGGCAACGAAGACACCACCGATACCCACGTGCTGTCCTCGATCGACCGCACCACCACTACCGGCATGAAGGCACGCGATACCCAGAACCGCACCCGCGTGTCGTTCGCCCATGAAATGGATGCGCTGGACAAGGGCTTCGCCGACAGCCTGCACTGGCAGCTGTATACCCAGCACAGCGAGACCACCCAGGTCACCGACGAAGACCGTGCCAACCGCAGCCGTCGCCACCGCGCGTTCAATTTCGACCAGCGTGTCTACGGCCTGCAGGCACAGTTCAACAAGGCGTTCAGCACCGGCAGTGTCGAACACGCGCTGACCTACGGCTTCGAGGGCGCGCGTACCGAGATCCGCCAGAAGCGCGACGGCTACCAGGTGCTGGCCAATGGCCAGACCAGCACCACCATCCTGCCCGACGCCTTCCCGGTACGCGATTTCCCGATCAGCAAGACCACCGAGCTGGGCCTGTACGCGCAGGATGAAATGCGCATGGCCGGCGGCAAGCTGTCGCTGGTGCCGGGCGTGCGCGTGGACCGCTACGAACTGAAGCCGGAAGTGGACAGCATCTTCGCCGAGGACAATCCCGGCGTTGCGGTGGCCAGGCTGACCAAGACCAGCGTCTCGCCGAAGCTGGGCATGGTCTATCGCTTCACCGACGAATGGTCGCTGTTCGCCGGCTACTCGCGTGGCTTCCGCTCGCCGCCGTACAACGACGTCAACCTCGGTTTCACCAACTTCGCCTTCGGCTACACCGCCATTCCCAATCCGGACCTGAAGCCGGAAACCAGTGATGGCCTGGAGCTGGGCCTGCGCTTCCTGTCGCCGGTGGCCTACGTCAGCGTCAGCGGCTACTACAACGAGTACAAGGACTTCATCGAGTCGCAGTCGCTGGTCGGCACCAACGCGCAGGGCCTGATGGTGTTCCAGTCGCGCAACATCGCCGATGCGCGCATCTACGGTGCTGAACTGAAGGCCGGCGTCGACTTCGGCCAGATCAGCCCGGGCCTGCAGGGCTGGGCACTGCGCAGTGCGGTGGCCTGGTCGCGCGGCGACAACAAGACCGAAGACACGCCGCTGGATTCGGTCGACCCGCTGCGCGGTAGCGTCGGCCTGATGTACGACACCGATACCTGGGGCGTCGAACTGGCCGGTACCTTCGTCAAGCGCAAGGACCGCGTCACCGCAGCGACGGTGTACCGCCCGGCCGGCTACGGTGTGGCCGACCTGATGGCGCACTGGAACTTCGCGCCGGGCGCCACTTTCAACGTCGGTGTGTTCAACCTGGGCGACAAGCGCTACATCGACTGGTCCAACGTGGGCTCGACACTGTCGCCGACCAGCCGCGTGCTGGATCGCTACACCAGCCCGGGCCGCACCTTCTCCGCCAGCCTTGCCGTTTCCTGGTGACCCCATGAGCCGAGCACTGTCCGCACGCAGGAATGACACCATCGCCGCGCTGCACAGCGCGGCCTGGCCGACCCCGGCACAGCTGGCCACGCTCGGCACCGTGCTGTGCCTGTACCACGCCGATGGCAACGAGCTGGGGGGCTGGCGGCAGGCCGTACGCGTGCACGCCTGCCAGGGCGTGGACAGCGAAGGCCTGCGCGAAAGCCTGTGCTTCCTCGATGGCCGCGGCCGCTGCGTGTGGCGCCTGTACCTGCTGCCCGACAGCGATTTCCTGGCCTGGGACCGGCTGGTCGCGGCGCTGCCGCCGGGCCCGGCGCACGACAGCGAGGGCAGTGTCGGCGAGCGCCTGTGGCGGCGCCTGGCCGGCCATCTCGGTGGCCAGCGCTGGCGGCTGTGTGCGCTGCGCCTGCATGCCGCCGACGACGGCCGCACGCTGGCGGCCAGCCTGTCGACGCTGTCGTCGCTGGGCGCGACCGCCGCGCGACGTATTGCGCGCCTGGAAGGCGCCGAAGGCGAGCTGGTCGTCGACGATTGCTGCTGCGCCGATGCCGCACGTCGACCTGCGGCGCGCCTGCCCGGCGAGCCGCCACTGATCCGCCTGTGATCGGCGGCGGGCCGAATGTCCGTTGGCCACCGATGGCCTCTCATTACATCTGCAACCCCGAAGGAAGACCCCGATGAAGCTCCAGACAGCCAGCGTCCTGCTGCTGCTCGCCACCGGCGGCGTGGCCAGCGCGCAGCCCTCCGACGTCGCCCGCGACCACGACAGCATTCTTGCCCTGCAGGGCGAGTACACCGTCGATTTCGCATTCGACGAGACCGTGCTGCTGAAGCCCGGCTACGAGCGCGCCCCGGCGATGCGCAGCGGCGGCAACGAGCTGGTGATCGTGGTCGAGGACACGCCGAAGCGCATCGTGCTGCAGCACCTGCTGCTGGATGAGAAGAGCGGCCACATCACCAAGCACTGGCGCCAGGACTGGGTCTACGAAGCACACAGCCGCTTCGAGTTCAGCGCCGACCAGACCTGGCAGGTGCGCCGCATTCCCGCAGCGGTGAACCAGGGCGCCTGGACCCAGTGCGTGTACGAAGTGAGCGACGCACCGCGCTACTGCGGCACCGGCAAATGGACCTACACCAACAACGTGCCGAGCTGGACCAGCGACCTGAGCTGGCGCCCGTTGCCGCGCCGCGAGTACACCAAGCGCAGCGACTACAACGCGCTGGCCGTGGTCAACCGCCACACGCTCACGCCCAATGGCTGGACCCACGAGCAGTTCAACACCAAGGTGCAGCGCAACGCCGACGGCAGCCAGGTGGAGATCGCCCGCGAGTTCGGCTTCAACGACTACGTCAAGACCACCGAGGTCGACTTCACCCCGGCGCGTGACTACTGGAAGGCCACTGCCGGTTACTGGGCCAAGGTGCGCCAGCGTTGGGACGGTTTCCTCGGCCAGGCCCCGGGCGTGCACCTGAAGACCAGGATCGATGGCATGGCGATGATCATTCCGCTGTTCACCCAGGCCGAAGCGATCCAGTCTGGCAAGAAGGTGAAGGACAAGCAGATCGACGAAGTGTTTGCCAAGTACGTGGAAAAGGCGCCGAAGGAAGGCTGATCGCCGCGGTGGAGAAGGGTGCCGGGCGTACCCGGCACCGCATCCACCTGCTTCCGGTGGGTGCCGAGCCTGCTCGGCACGCCGTCCGGAGGCGCAACCGATTCAGGCCTCGCGCAGCGCCAACGCCGGCGGCGTATGCAGGATCGCCCGCGTACCCCACCAGCCCGCCAGCAGGCTCAACCCGATGCCGACCACGCCGCCGATCAGCAGGCCCGGCCACGGCGGCAGCAACGGCAGCTCGAACACCTTCTGCGACACCGCCACACCGATCGCTGCGGCCGCGCCCACCGCCAGCATCGCCGCCAGCGTGCCCAACGCGCCGAACTCCACCAGCACGGCACCGCGCAGCTGGCGCCGGGTCGCACCCAGCGTGCGCAGCACCGCGCTGTCGTAGCGGCGCTCGCCGGCGGTGGCCTGCAGCGCCGCCAGCAGCACCAGCACGCCGGCCAGCAGGCTGAACACCATCACCAGTTGCACCGCCTGCGCCACGCGCTCCATCACGTCGCGCACCTGCGAGATCACCGCGTCCACGTCCAGCAGCGACAGGTTCGGCTGCGCGCGCACCAGCTCGCCCAGCCCGGCCGCGTTGCCGGACGGCAGATGGAAGGCCGACAGCAGGTTGTGCGGCGTATCGCCCACCGCGTTGGGGTTCAACAGCACGAAGAAATTCGGCCGGAACGTGTTCCAGTCGGCCTTGCGGATGCTGGTGACGGTGAACTCGCGCTGCTGCTCGCCTACGGAAATCGTAATGCGATCGCCCAGGTGCGCGCCGTAGCGCCGCGCCCAGCCGGTTTCCACCGAGGCTTCCGCCGCGGTGCTGCCGGCCTGCCAGAAGCGGCCTTCCAGCAGCGCATTGGCGGGCGGGAACGTGCTGCGCCAGCTGAAGTTCAACGGCCGGTTCTCGTCGTCGTCCTCGCGGGGGCCGTTGCTCGTGCCGTTCCCTTCGGCGGCGGCCGGGTCCACGCGCAGCGGCGGCTTGCCGTTGATCGCGATCAGGCGGCCGGTCGCCATCGGCTCGATGCTGGCGTCGCCGGCGCCCAGTCCACGCAATGCGGCCAGCACACTGTCGCGTTGCTCGGGCTGGATGTTGATCAGGAAGTAGTTCGGCGTATCCGCAGGCAGGCGCTCGCGCCACTGCTGCAGCAGGCCGGGGCCGGTCACCGCCAGCAGCAACAGCGCGCACAACGACAGCGACAGCCCGACCAGCTGCATCACTGCCAGCATCCGGCGCCGGGTCAGCGCGGCCAGGCCGAGCCGCCAGTGGCCATGCAGGCGGTGCTGCAGGCCGCGCAGCAGCTGCAGCAGCACGAAGCCGACCGCACCGGCCGCCAGCGCCAGCGCGGCCAGGCCGCCGAGCACCCACAGCGCCAGTTTCAGATCGCCGGTGACCTGCACCGCCAGCAGCAGGCTGGCCGCCAGCGCCGCCACATAGGCCAGCAACGACGCCGGCGGCAGGGCGGCGAAGGAACGGTTGAGCACGCGCATCGGCGGTACCCCGCGCAGGCGCAGCAGCGGCGGCAGGCCGAAGCCGAACAGCAGCAACAGGCCAATGCCCGCGCTGGTCAGTGCCGGCATCGCTTCCGGCAGCGGAAGGCGCTGCGGCACCAGGCTGCCCAGCACCTGCACCAGGCCTTCCTGCGCGGCCATGCCCAGGCCGATGCCGAGCGCGCAGGCCGGCACCGCCAGCATCAGCAGCTGCAGCGCCAGGCCCAGCAGGATGTCGCGCTGGCGCGCGCCCAGGCAGCGGAGGAT
Organism: Stenotrophomonas sp. PI_27; assembly: GCF_027854495.1. Classification (NCBI taxonomy): domain Bacteria; kingdom Pseudomonadati; phylum Pseudomonadota; class Gammaproteobacteria; order Lysobacterales; family Lysobacteraceae; genus Stenotrophomonas; species Stenotrophomonas sp. PI_27. Next base: position 94,183 of record NZ_JAJNOF010000016.1, on the reverse strand, counting down.
CGCGACCTGGTCGATGCGGCGCAGCGCGAAGCGGTTGGCCGCCAGCGCGGTGGCCACACCGGCCAGCAGCACCGCCAGCAGCGCGCTCAGGCCGAGGAAGCGCCCGGCCAGATCGAACGCCTGGCGCACGCCGCGCTGGGTGTCGTCCACGCTCAGCAGGCGCAGGCCCTTGACCTGCGGCAGCAGCCACTGGCGCAGGGCGGCAACCTGATCGGCCGGTCCGGCAAACATCAGCCGGTAATTGATGCGGCTGCCGGGACCGAGGAGGCCGGTGCCCTCCACATCGGCGCGGTTGACCAGCAGGGTGGGCGACAGTGTCAGCAGGTCGCCGCCGGCATCCGGCTCGGCCTCGATGATGCCGGCGATGCGCAGCGTGCCGGCGCCGAATTCGAGGTCATCGCCGGCCTTCAGGCCCAGTCCCTGCAGCAGGCGCGGGTCGGCATAGGCCTGGCCCTTGGGCGGCATGCCGGCACCTGTGATCAGCGCCCCGCCGGGCGTGGCCCGAACCCGCAGCGTGCCGCGCAGCGGATAACCCGCCTGTACCGCCTTGATGCTGGCCATCTGGCTGGCATCGCCGTTGAAGAGCACGCTGCCGAAGCTGGCGATGCGGGTATGCGCCAGGCCACGCCGTTGCGCCTCGTCGGCGAATGCCTGCGGCGGATCATCGCGCCCGGCGATGCCGAGGTCGCCGCCGAGCATTTCCGCCGCGCTGCCGGTCAGCGCCAGGTTGACCCGGTTCACCAGCGTGCCCACGGCGGTCATCACCGCCACGCCCAGCACCAGCGCGGCGAACACGGTCAGCAGATCGCCGGCCAGGGCTTCGCGGCGCAGCGCGCGCCACGCGTGACGCAGCAGCTTCATGCCTGCGCCCCGCGCTCGACCGGCAGCAGGCGGCCGTCATCGATGCGGTGGATGTACTGGCAGCGCTGGGCCAGGCGCAGGTCGTGGGTGACCAGGACGAGGGTGGTGCCGCTGCCGGCGTTGAGTTCGAACAGCAGGTCGCTGATGTGCTGGCCGGTGGCATGGTCGAGCGAGCCGGTCGGTTCGTCGGCGAACAGGATGCGCGGGCGGGTGACGAAGGCACGTGCCAGCGCCACGCGCTGCTGCTCGCCACCGGACAGCTGGCGCGGGTAGTGGCGGGCGCGATGGGCCAGGCCGACCTGGGCCAGCACCTGGTCCACCCGTGCGCGGTCCTCGCGTCCGGCCAGTTCCAACGGCAGCGCGACGTTCTCGGCGGCAGTCAGCGCCGGCAGCAGGTGGAAGCTCTGGAACACGAAGCCTACCTCGCGCGCGCGCAGCTGGGCCCGAGCTTCCTCATCCAGGTCGCCCAGGTTCTGGCCCGCCAGCGCGATGTGGCCGCGGCTGGGCAGGTCCAGTCCGGCCAACAGGCCGAGCAGGGTGGTCTTGCCGGACCCCGAGGCACCGACGATGGCCACACTGGTACCTTCATGGACGGTCAGGGTGATGTTGTCCAGTATGTGGACTTCACCCTCCGGGCCCTGCACGGACTTGCCGACCTGGTCGACGGCGATGGCGACGGGCGCGCTGCGGGGGGACAGGCTGTCGATGAGGAGACTCCAATGCGCAAGACGGGATGGAGCCGGCGAGCCGGCGCGATGATGGTGCTGCTGCTGGGATTGCTGCTGCCCGGGCTGGCCGGAGCCAAAGGCCCGGCGGGCACGGTGCTGGTCCTCGGCGACAGCCTCAGTGCTGCCCACAATATCCCCGCCGACGCCGGCTGGGTCAGCCTGCTGCAGCAGCGGGTCAGGCAACAGTCGAAAACACCGGCGCGCATCGTCAATGCCAGCATGAGCGGAGAGACCACTGCCGGCGCGCTGACCCGCCTGCCGGGCCTGCTGGCGAAGGAAAAGCCGACGGTGGTGGTGATCGCGCTGGGCGGCAACGACGCGCTGCGCGGGCTGACCCCGGCACAGGTGCAAGGCAACCTGGAAAAGATGGTGCAGGCCAGCCAGAAGGCCGGCGCCAAGGTGCTGCTGCTGGGCATCGACGTGCCGCCCAACTACGGGCCTGCTTACCGCCAGCGCCTGGCTGCGGCCTACAAGGCGCTCGCCACGCAGTACAAGGTGCCGCTGCTGCCGTTCCTGCTGGAAGGCGTGGCCCTGCAGCCGGACATGATGCAGGCCGATGGCCTGCACCCCACGGCGCAGGCGCAACCGAGGGTGCTGGACAACGTCTGGCCGCTCCTGCGGCCCCTGCTCTGAACGATTTACAACCCTCTTGACGGAACTTCACATCGCGTCCACCGTCGATCCGGCATGTTTCACAAAGCTGAAGTTAGAGGGAATCACATGCGTCAGACGAAGGAGACCTCCGGCTTGGTGCTGGTGGTCGAAGACAACCGCAACATCTCCGAGATGATCGGGGAATACCTGGAAGGTCGCGGCTTCGAAGTCGACTATGCACAGGACGGCCTGGATGGCTACCGCCTTGCGGCGGAGAACAGCTATGACGTCGTGGTGCTCGATCTCATGTTGCCGCGCCTGGATGGCATCGAAGTATGCCGTCGCCTGCGCAACGATGCGCGCAAGTCCACACCGGTGCTGATGCTCACGGCACGCGACACGCTGGACGACAAGCTCACCGGCCTCGGTTTCGGCGCCGATGACTACCTGACCAAGCCCTTCGCGATCCAGGAGCTGGAAGCCCGCCTGCGCGCGCTGATCCGTCGCGAACGCCGCCAGGTCGGTTCGGAAGTGCTGAAGGTCGCCGACCTGGTGCTCGACCCGGTCAGCATGCGTGCCACCCGCGCCGGCACCGAGCTGCAGCTGTCGCCGATCGGCCTGCGCCTGCTGACCATCCTGATGCGCGAATCGCCGCGCGTGGTCACCCGCCAGGAGATCGAACGCGAGATCTGGGGCAATGGCCTGCCGGATTCGGACACCCTGCGCAGCCATCTGTACAACCTGCGCAAGATCATCGACAAGCCGTTCGACCGTCCGCTGCTGCACACCGTGCAGAGCGCCGGTTACCGCATTGCCGATATCGCCCAGCCGATGGCCTGATCGGGGCCAGGCCGGTGCAGCATCAGGCCCGGCCGGGCAACGACCCCGCACCGGGCACGGATGACCGGCCGGCGCTGCCGCCGGTCATCCTCCGTGCACGACTACGGCGCAGCGCGCTGCCTATAATCGCAGCGCTCTGACCGGGACCCCGCAATGCCGCACGGCCTGCCGCGCAAGATCCGTATCGCCTTCATCCTGCAGGCAGTTCTGGCCAGCCTGGGCATCCTGCTCGGTGCCTGGCTGGTTTCGCTGGTGATCAAGCACAGCCTGGTCGGCGCCGCCCTGCGCGAGGAAGCGGCCTATTACTGGACGCTGCACGAAGCCTCGCCGGTACAGCCACCGCCCAACACCCAGAACATCCGCGGCTACCTGCTGGAAAGCGGGCAGTCGGCGCTGTCCCTGCCGGCCAACCTGCGCAACCTGGAGCCGGGGTTCCACGAGCTGCGCGGGGACGACCAGCTGGTACTGGTCGATGTACGTCCGGCCGGCCGCCTGTACCTGGTGTTCCTGCGTTCGCGTGCGGAGATGCTGGCGTTCTGGTTCGGCATCGTGCCGGTGCTGCTGACCCTGTTGGCGGTGTATGGCGCCAGCTGGGTCACCTACCGTGCCTCCAAGCGCTTGGTGTCGCCGGTGAACTGGCTGGCACGGCGCGTCTCGCGCTGGGACCCGGGCCACCCCGAAGCGGCCGATCTGGAGCCGAACAAGCTGCCGGCGGACATGCAGGGCGAGACCCGGCAGCTGGCGGCCGCCCTGCATTCGCTGGCCAACCGGGTCAGCGCGCACGTGGCCCGCGAGCGCAACTTCACCCGCGATGCCAGCCACGAGCTGCGCACGCCGTTGACCGTCATCCGCGTGGCCAGCGACATGGCGTTGGGCGATGAGACCCTGCAACCACGCCTGCGCCGCAGCCTGCAGCGCATCCAGCGTGCCGGCCGTGACATGGAAGCGGTGATCGACGCGTTCCTGATCCTGGCGCGCGAGGCCGATGTCGAACCGCAGATCGAGCTGTTCGATGTCAACGACATCGTCCGCTACGAGGTGGACAACGCCAACGAACTGCTGGGCAACCGGCCAGTGTCGGTGCACCTGCACAGCGAAGGCCCGGTGCAGCTGCACGCACCGCCACGGGTGCTGCAGGTGGTGGTCAGCAACCTGGTGCGCAACGCCTGCAGCTACACCGACGAAGGGCGCATCGACGTGCACGTGCTCAACGATCGCGTGGTGGTGCGCGACAGCGGCATCGGCATGTCCGCCGAGGCGCTGTCGCGCGCGTTCGAGCCGTTCTACCGCGCCGAGCCGAGCCGCCCGCAGGGAACCGGCCTGGGCCTGTCGATCGTACGCAGGCTGTGTGATCGCTTCGGCTGGAAGGTCAGCCTGGCCAGCGAGCCAGGGCAGGGCACCGAGGCCACGGTGATCTTCCGCTGATCCCCCGACCCCATTGCCCGTGATTCAGTAGATCCACGCCATGCGTGGATGGGGTTGCGGTAGCGCCGGGCCATGCCCGGCGTCCGCAGTCCCTCAGTTGCAGTGGACCTTAGGCGCCAGCGCCTTGGTCCAGATCGCGTAGCCGGCCGGGGTCATGTGCAGCATGTCCTCGCGGAACAGTGTCGCATCCGGCTGGCCGTCGGCGCCGAGCATCGGCGTGTAGATGTCGGTAAAGCCGGTGTTGGGCAGCCTGGCCAGCGCAGCCTTGATCAGCGCGTTGGCTTCCTTGATTGCCGGCAGCAGGTGCGCGCGCGACGGGCTCGGCTTGATGGACAGGTATTCCACCCGGGTCTTCGGCAGGTCGCGGTGCACGCGCTGCACGAAGGCGACCACATCGTCGCGCACCTGCACGGCGCTGCGGCCGCTGTTGAGGTCGTTGTCACCGGCGTAGAAGAACACCTTGCACGGCGCATACGGCACCACGATGCGGTCGGCATACCAGGTGCTGTCGCGCACTTCCGAACCGCCGAAGCCGCGGTTGAACACCGGCTGGCCGGGGAAATCGGTGGCCAGGCTCTCCCAGAAGCGGATGGAGGAGCTGCCGATGAACTCGATGCCACCGCGCGGCGGCGGGTTCGCCTGGTCCGCGCTGGCGAAGTGGGCCATGTCGCCGGCCCAGGCCACGTTGGAGACCTGTTCGGGCACCTGCGGCGGCCTGGCCGGGCCCAGGGCCTGGGCAAGCGGTGCGGCAGTCAGCAGGCCCAGCATCAGCAGGCAGGTGTGGCGACGGGACATCAGGCGCTCCAGCAGGCAAGGGAAGACCCATCATAGGAGCATGGCGCGGCCCGGTGCTTGCCCCTGGCAGGCCATTCGCCCGGGCCGCCGGGGATAGGGCCGGCGGCCTTGTGGCAAAATGGCGGCCGTCTGCCTATTCCTGTGCACCCATGATTCCCTGCCGTGCGTCTGAGCGGTTGCTGCGCCGCGCCCCTGTTGCTGGACGTTCCACCCGTGGCTGATCAGTTCGGTCATCTGCCGCGCGGCCCTCGCCGCATCTTCCAGGCCGCCCGCTGGTCCTGGCAGGGCCTGCGGGCCGCCTGGCTGCACGAGTCGTCGTTCCGGCTGGAGGTGTACCTGCTGATCCTGCTGACGCCCGCCGCGGTCTGGCTGGGCCAGACCCCGGTCGAACGCGCGTTGCTGATCGGCTCGATGCTGCTGGTACTGGCCATGGAGCTGGCCAACTCGGCCATCGAAGCGGTCATCGAACGCTACGGCAGCGAGATCCACGAACTGGCCGGCCGTGCCAAGGACATGGGCTCGGCGGCGGTGTTCGTGCTGATGATGAACGTGCTGCTGTGCTGGGCGCTGGTCGTGGTTCCGCACGCGCTGGCCGGCAGCTACGGCTGAAACCCCATTCCCCCACTGCCTTGAAGAGTTTCCATGTCCTTTGAGTTCCTCGCCGACCCCAATGCCTGGGTGACCCTGTTCACGCTCAGCGCGCTGGAAATCGTGCTCGGCATCGACAACCTGGTGTTCATTTCCATCGCGGTCAGCAAGCTGCCGGAAGAGCGTCGTCCGTTCGCACGCAAGCTGGGCATCGCGGTGGCCTGCATCACCCGCATCGGCCTGCTTGTCTCGCTGGCCTACCTGGCGCACATGGCGGCCAACCTGTTCACCGTGGCCGGCATGGGCATCTCCATCCGCGACCTGGTGCTGATCGTCGGCGGCCTGTTCCTGATCATCAAGGGCTGCATGGAGATCAAGGAGCTGATCAGCGGCGGCGAGGATGAAGACCCCAGCACCACCAAGGCCTCGGCCGTGTTCGGCTACGTGATCGCGCAGATCGCGGTGATCGACATCGTGTTCTCGCTGGACTCGGTGATCACTGCCGTCGGCATCGCCGACCACATCCCGGTGATGGTGGCCGCCATCCTGCTGTCGGTGCTGGTGATGCTGCTGGCCGCCAACCCGCTGGGCCGCTTCATCGACGCCAACCCCACCGTGAAGATGCTGGCGCTGGCCTTCATCCTGATGATCGGCGCGGTGTTGATCCTGGACGGCCTGGACGTGCACGTGCCCAAGCCCTACATCTACGCTGCGATGGGCTTCTCGGTGCTGGTCGAGTGGCTGAACCTGCTGATGCGCCGCCGCGCCCGCGAGCACAACGTGCCGGGTGCCGGCAACTGGTAAGCACGCCACCGGCGTACACGTTTCCCCCAGAACCCCCGGCCCCGGCCGGGGGTTCTGCGTTGTGGGGGCCCCGGCTCTGCAACCGCCCAGGGGTTTTTGCACGGATGGCGGATTTGCGGGGTCCACTTGTGAATCAGGATCAACAGTGTTTTCCCGGGCCGAGGCTTAATCCGGCGCAGCAAAGCGCGCAGGCTACGCACTCCCGATTCCCGCCCCCCAGGAAACCCCCATGAATTCCAGAGCCGCCTTGCTGGCGCTTGCCGTTGGCGCCTTCGCCATCGGAACCACCGAGTTTGCCCCGATGGGCCTGCTGCCGGTCATCGCCGACGGCGTGGGGGTCTCGATCCCCACCGCCGGCATGCTGATCACCGCCTACGCCGTGGGCGTGATGCTGGGCGCGCCGGTGATGACCCTGCTGATGGGCCGTTTCGGCAAGCGCACCGCGCTGATGCTGCTGATGTCGATCTTCGTGGTCGGCAACCTGCTGTCCGCGCTGGCCCCCAACTACGGACTGCTGCTGCTGTCCCGCCTGGTCACCAGCCTCAACCACGGCGCGTTCTTCGGCATCGGTGCGGTAGTCGCCGCCAGCCTGGTGCCGAAGGAAAAGCAGGCTGCGGCCGTGGCCACCATGTTCATGGGCCTGACCATCGCCAACATCGGCGGCGTGCCGCTGGCGACCTGGGTAGGCCAGCAGCTGGGCTGGCGCCTGTCCTTCGCGGGCACTGCGGCGCTGGGCCTGATCGCGATCACCGCACTGGGCTTCGCGCTGCCGGCGTCCGCGCCGGGACCGCGCCCGGACGTGCGCCGCGAACTGAAGGCGATCCTGCAGCCGCAGGTGCTGCTGGCGATGGCCACCACCGTGCTGGGCGCCGGTGCGATGTTCACCCTCTATACCTACGTCGCACCGGTGCTGACCGAATTGACCGGCGCCTCCAATGCCTTCATCGCGATGTCGCTGGCACTGATCGGCATCGGCTTCACCTTCGGCAACGGCATCGGCGGGCGCATGGCCGACTGGTCGCTGGATGGCGCCACCCGCATCCTGCTGGCCGTACTGGCGGTGCTGATGTTCGTGCTGCCGCTGGCCTTCATGAGCCACGCCACTGCGGCGCTGGGCGTACTGCTGTTCGGCGCGGCGACCTTCGCCCTTGTGCCGCCGCTGCAGATCCGGGTGATGCAGGTGGCCAGCGAGGCGCCGGGCCTGGCGTCGTCGATCAACGTGGGGGCGTTCAACCTGGGCAATGCGGTGGGTGCGGCGCTGGGCGGTGCGGTGATCAGCTCGGGCCTGGGCTACGCCGCGATTCCGGTGGCCGGTGGCCTGCTGGCGGCATCGGGCCTGCTGCTGGCGTGGCTGGGGCGTCCGCGCACTGCGGTGGCCGAGGTCTGCTGAGGGGGGGGGCCGGCAGGGCTTGCAGCCCTGCACCCGCTACAGGCCAAGGCAACGGCCGAAGCAACAGCAACCGCAACAGCCGGCGCTGGTTTTCTGAGGGTTGGGCGGGGCGGTGTGGGTTGGCAGGACACGCCGTGAACCCATCCATGGGGGCTCGATGGCGCCATCCATGGCGCCAACGGTCCTGCCAACCCACACCGCCCCACCTCCGACAGATTGCTGCGATCGGTCGGAACGGCGTCCCGCTCTGGCAGGTGTCGACCTTGATCGACTCGAATGCCTGAAAAACCGGCTTTTGCTTTTGATTTTTTGTTTTGATCTTCCCGCGGTGTGCAGGAAATTGTCCGTGGCCGGGAGGGTGGGTTGGCTGGGGGCGTGAGCGCCATGGATGGCGCGACCGAGCCTACATGGACGTATTCACGGCGTCCCCCAGCTGACCCACCCTCCCGGCCGATCCCGATAGCGCTTCCTTGCCAACCACCGCGGAGGGGGCGGCGCCCGATGGCCGGTCTTTCACCCGGACCATGGCATGCTCGGCGCCAAGCCCACCCGGAACCTCCGCCATGCGCCTGTTCACCCGTGTCCTGCCCCTGATGCTGCTGGCCTCCCTGCTGTCCGGCTGCGGCTACAACGCCATCCAGCAGAAGGATGAGGCGGTCAAGGCCAGCTGGTCCGAAGTGCTCAACCAGTACAAGCGCCGCGCCGATCTGGTGCCCAACCTGGTGCAGACGGTGAAGGGCTTTGCCAGCCAGGAAGAGCGTGTCCTGACCGAAGTCACCAACGCCCGTTCGCGCGTCGGCCAGATCAACGTCAACGCCGACGACGAAGCCTCGCTCAAGCAGTTCCAGCAGGCCCAGGGTGAACTCGGCAGCGCACTGTCGCGGCTGCTGGTGGTCACCGAGAACTACCCGGTGCTGAAGTCCGACCAGAACTTCCGCGACCTGCAGGCCCAGCTGGAAGGCACCGAAAACCGCATCACGGTCGCGCGCGGCCGTTACATCCAGCAGGTGCAGGACTACAACACCTACATCCGTTCGTTCCCGCAGGTGGTCACCGCCAAGATCTTCGGCTACAAGACCAAGCCGAACTTCACGGTGGACAACGAAGCGCAGATCTCCAACGCACCAGCGGTCGATTTCGGCAACGCGCCGCAGCAGCAGCCGGCACCGCAGCCGGGCCACTGACCGATGCGCCTGGCCACCGCGCTGCTGGCCCTGCTGCTGTGGCTGCCGCTGGCAGCGCAGGCACAGCCGCTGGCGCCGATCCCTGCGCTGGACTCGCCGGTGGTCGATACCACCGGCACGCTGGACGCCACGCAGAAGCAGGCGCTGGTGCAGCAGGCGATCGAGCTGCAGCAGCGCAAGGGCAGCCAGCTGCAGGTGCTGGTGGTGCCCACGACCCAGCCGGAGGACATCGCGCAGTACACCACGCGGGTCTTCGACCAATGGCAGATCGGCCGCAAGGGCGTGGATGACGGCGTGCTGCTGGTGGTGGCCAAGGATGACCGGCGCGTGCGCATCGAGCCGGGCTACGGTCTTGAAGGCGCCATCCCCGATGCCATCGCCAACCGGGTCATCCAGGAATACCTGGTCCCGCGCTTCCGCAGCGGCGACTATGCCGGCGGCATCACCGATGCCACGGCGGTGCTGGTCAAGCTGATCGACGGCGAACCGCTGCCGGCACCGGTCAGCGGCCATCGCGGGCGCGAGCCCGGCGCTGGCGGCGACACCTGGTTCCTGGCGCTGTTCCTCGGCGTGTTCGCCGGCAGCATCCTGCGCGGCGTCTTCTCGCGCGTGCCGCGTCCGCTGCGCGGCCTGCTCGGCGGCGCGGGTGCGGCGCTGGCGGCGTTCCTGTTCACCTCCACGCTGCTGGCCAGTGGCCTGGCCGGCGTGGTCGGCCTGATCGTGGCGATGCTGTCCGGGCACCCGGGCCGCTTTGCCGGCGGTGGCGGTTGGGGCGGTGGCAGCTGGGGCGGGGGAGGCGGTTTCGGCGGAGGCGGTGGATTCGGCGGCGGTGGCGGCTGGGGCGGCGGCGGTGGCCGTTCCGGTGGCGGTGGCGCTTCGGGAGGCTGGTGATGATCCAACGTCTGTTCCGCCATGCATTTTCGCCCTCGGTGCGGCGCGCGTTCCCGCCGGCCACGTTGCAGGCGATCACCGAGGCCATCGCGGCCGGCGAGCAGCGCCACGGCGGGCAGGTGATGTTCGCGGTGGAAGCGGATCTGCCGCTGGCCGCGCTGTGGCACAAGGTCACCCCGCGCCAGGCCGCCGAGCAGGCGTTCGCCCGGCTGCGCACCTGGGACACCGCCCACAACAACGGGGTGCTGATCTACCTGCTGCTGGCCGACCACGCGATCGAGATCGTCGCCGATCGTGGCCTGCACGGCCGGGTCAGCCCGGCGCAGTGGCAGCGGGTCTGCACCCACCTGCGCGAGGGCCTGCGCGGCGCCCATCCGGTCGAGGCATTGCAGGATGCGATCGATGAGGTCTCCAGCCTGATCGAAGGGCACTTTCCCGCTTCGACGCGGTCAGACGATGACGGCCTGCCCAACACGCCCCAGCTCCTTGGTTGAGCCGGGGCGGCACTGGCCCGAGAATAGGCGTTCAACCGCAAGGCACCTTCCATGATCTATTTCCACGACATCGACCCCATCGCCCTTTCGCTGGGGCCGATCAAGGTGCATTGGTACGGCATCATGTACCTGCTTGGCTTCACCGCGGCCTGGCTGCTGGGCCGCACGCGCATCGCCGCGGGGCGCCTGCCGGGCGTCGATGCCAACGGATTCTCCGACCTGCTGTTCTACGCCATGCTCGGCGTGGTGCTGGGCGGCCGCATCGGCTACATGCTGTTCTACGCGCTGGGTGATTTCCTGCACAACCCGCTGCTGCTGTTCAAGGTCTGGGATGGCGGCATGAGCTTCCACGGCGGCCTGCTCGGCGTGCTGGGTGCCTGCTGGTGGTGGTCGCGCAAGCACCGCCTGCACTTCTTCGACACCATGGATTTCATGGCGCCGCTGGTGCCGCTGGGCCTGGGCTTCGGCCGCATCGGCAACTTCATCGGTGCCGAGCTGTGGGGCAAGTACACCGACGGGACCTGGGGCGTGGTGTTCCCGTCGGGCCTGCCGGCCCCGCTGAACCAGCTCGACACTGCCACCCTGCAGGCGCAGTTCGCCACCGGCGCATTGAACCCGTACGCCCGCCATCCGTCGCAGTTGTATGAAGCGTTCCTGGAAGGCCTGGTGATGTTCGTGGTGCTGTGGACGGTGTCGGCCAAGCCGCGCCACCGCTATCTGGTCGGCGGCCTGTTCGCGCTGATGTACGGCCTGTTCCGCTTCGCCGTCGAATTCGTGCGCATGCCCGACAACGGTGTCTACGTGGCCTTCGGCTGGCTGACCCGCGGCCAGATCCTGAGCCTGCCGCTGATCGCCTTCGGCCTGGTGCTGCTGGTGATGTCGCGCCGCGCGCCGGTGCTGCAGCCGCAGCCGCCGGTGGCCGCCGGGGGCAAGGCATGAAGGCCTACCTGGACCTGCTGGCGCACGTGCTCGAGCACGGCGCCGAGAAGAGTGATCGTACCGGTACCGGCACCCGCAGCGTGTTCGGCTGGCAGATGCGCTTCAACCTCAACGATGGCTTCCCGTTGGTCACCACCAAGAAACTGCACCTGCGCTCGATCATCCACGAGCTGCTGTGGTTCCTGAAGGGCGACACCAACATCGGCTACCTGAAGGACAACCAGGTGCGGATCTGGGACGAGTGGGCCGACGAGAACGGCGACCTCGGCCCGGTCTACGGCAAGCAGTGGCGCAGCTGGGCCACCGCCGACGGTCGCGAGATCGACCAGATGCAGTGGCTGGTGGAAGAGATCAAGCGCAACCCCGATTCGCGCCGGCTGGTGGTCAGCGCCTGGAACGTGGGCGAGCTTTCGCAGATGGCGCTGATGCCGTGCCACAACCTGTTCCAGTTCTACGTGGTGGACGGCAAGCTCAGCTGCCAGCTGTACCAGCGCAGCGGCGACATCTTCCTCGGGGTGCCGTTCAACATCGCCAGCTACGCGCTGCTGACCCACATGGTGGCGCAGGCCACCGGCCTGGGCGTGGGCGACTTCGTGCACACCCTGGGCGATGCCCACCTGTATTCGAACCACTTCGAACAGGCGCGCGAGCAGTTGTCGCGTGAACCGCGCGCGCTGCCGACGCTGTGGTTGAACCCGGAGGTGACCGACCTGTTCGGCTTCCAGTTCGACGACATCCGCATCGACGGCTACGACCCGCACCCGGCCATCAAGGCGCCGGTGGCGGTATGAGTGCCTTGAAGCTGTCGATGATCGTGGCGCTGGACCGCAACCGTGGCATCGGCCAGGGCAATGCCATGCCCTGGCACCTGCCGGATGACTTCAAGCACTTCAAGGCGCTCACCCTGGGCAAGCCGATCCTGATGGGGCGCAAGACGGCCGAGTCGATCGGCCGCGCGCTGCCGGGGCGGACCAACCTGGTGCTGACCCGCAGCGGCCAGGTGCCGTTCGAGGGCATGCGCGCGGTGGCGTCGCTGGACGAGGCCAAGGCCATTGCCGAAGCCGAGGGCGCCCGCGAGCTGTGCATCATCGGTGGCGGCGAGATCTTCCGTCAGCTGCTGGACCAGGCCAGCGACCTGTACCTGACCTGGGTCGATGCCGAAGTCCCCGCCGATACCCATTTCCCCGAAGTGGACGTGCAGGACTGGCAGGAAGTGAGCAGCGAGCCGCACCGGGCCGACGAACGGCACGCCCATGCGTTCCGCTTCGTGCACTACGTGCGCCGCTGATCGCGGAAGCAACGAAAACACCGACAGGGTAGAGTCGACTGTTAGTCGACTATCGCGCGCAGCGCGGGGTTTTCAGGGGGCGTCAGGAGCAGTCGACTAACAGTCGACTCTACCGGGACTGTCGCTACGGCATCCGGTAATGCCCGATGATCGCGTGCTGGAACAGCAGGTTCTCTTCGCGCGTGCCGCGCGCGATGTTGTGCAGCACCAGCGGTGTGCCATTGGCCAGGCGCCGGTCAGAAACGATGCCCACGTGCAGCAGGCCGTTGCCATTGAGCTTCCAGGCAACGATGTCGCCGGCCGCGTAGTCGGCGGCGAGGGCCGTGACCGGTTGCTGCCAGCCCTGGCGCTCGAACCAGCGCATCAGGTTCGGTACACGACGATGATCGATGTTGCGGTCCGGCCGTGACAGGCCCCAGATCGCCGGATAGGCACTGAAGCTGCCGCGCATGTCCTTATGCACGCGTGCCTGCAGGTCCAGACCCAGATCGCGCAGGGCGCGCACCACCACGTCCGTGCACACGCCGCGATCCAGTGGCACGTCGCCGCCGGGATAGGCCAGTACCTGGTAAGCAGGATCGTAACGGGTGGTGACGCCGATCTGCGCGCGGGCTGCGGCCACCAGTGGCGGCGAAGGGGCCTGCGGCTGCGTCGGCGCATGTGCTGCACCATCCGCAGCCGTGGGAGCAGGCGGCGAGCCGGGCTGGCAGCCGCTGGCCAGGGCCAGCGTCAGCAGCACCGTCCCTGGTGCCCAGCCGCGCCGCGTCACGCCTGCGGCGGGGGACTGTTGTTGGTGCCGCCACCCGCGCCGCCCCCTCCGCCACCACGACGGCGACGGCGGCGTGGGCCACGGTTGCCCGGGGTGGCAGCGGCGTTGCCGCCCTGTTCCTTGCCCTGCGTCGCAGCGGCGGGGCGCTCGTGCGCCGGTCGCGCGGGTGGGCGGGCGTTGGGCACTGGTGCCGGTACATCGCGGCCCGGGACCTGCACCACGCGCAGCTCGTCGGTATCCAGCTGGAGCGCGGTCAGCTTGCCGCCCCAGACCGCACCAGTGTCGATGGCGTGCACGCCCTGGGTGATGGTCAGGCCCAGCGCCGACCAGTGGCCGCAGACCACCTTGAGGTCGCGCTCGACCCGGCCCGGCACCTCGAACCAAGGATACAGCCCCTGTTCCTGTGTGCCCGGCGTGCCCTTGTCCTCGATGCCGATGCGCCCGCGCGGGGTGCAGTAGCGCATGCGGGTGAGCACGTTGATGATCGCGCGCGAGCGGTCGTAGCCGGACAGGTTCGGGGCCCAGCTCGGCTTGTCGCCGTACATGTTGCGGAACAGCTTGCGGTAGCCGGCGCCATGCAGCTGCACCTCGACCTCGGCGGCATGCTTCTCGGCCATCTGCGTGGTCCACTTCGGCGCCAGGCCGGCGTGCACCATCATCCAGCCCAGCTCGCGGTCCACGTGCACCAGCTTCTGCAGGCGCAGCCAGTCCAGCAGTTCGTCGCGGTCCTCGGCCTGCACGATGCGCAGCAGGTCCGGGTTGACCTTGCGCTGTTCCTCTTCGGTACGCGAACCGACGGCCAGCAGCGAAAGATCATGGTTGCCCAGCACCACCACGCTGTGCTCGCGCAGCGAGTGCACCAGCCGCAGCGTTTCCAGCGACTGCCCGCCCCGGTTGACCAGGTCGCCGCAGAACCACAGGGTGTCCTGCGCCGGGTCGAAGCGGATCTTCTCCAGCAACCGCTGGGTGACGTCATAGCAGCCCTGCAGGTCGCCGATCGCCCACACACTCATCGTTCGGCCTCCGTGTCAGTGCAGGGTGCGCGGGACGGCCAGCACGAACGGTGCGACCGGCGCGGCGAATTCGGTGCCATCGTCGGCGACCATGTCGTAGTGCCCCTGCATGGTCCCGTGATCGGTCCCCAGCATGACACCGGACGTGTAACGGAAGTCTTCACCGGGGCGCAGCCGTGGCTGCTCGCCGATCACCCCGTCGCCGTCAACGTGCTCGACACGGCCATTGGCATCGGTGATGCGCCAGTGGCGTGCGACCAGGCGTGCGGCGACCCGCCCCTGGTTGTGGATGCGGATCGTGTAGGCGAACGCGAAGCGGCCGTCTTCCGGGGCGGATTGATCGTCGAGGAAGCGCGGCGCGACTTCGACGGAGATGGCATATACGTCAGCGTCTTCCATACCGGCAGTGTAATCAGGAGGCATTGGCCAAAGCGATGAATTCAGCCACGTCCAGCTGTTCGGCGCGGGCATCGGGACGCACGCCGGCGGCGATGAACTGCTCGGCGGACACCACGTTGTTCAGGGCATTGCGCAGGGTCTTGCGGCGCTGCCCGAAGGCGGCCTTGACCACCTCGGCGAAACGCTTGTGGTCGTTGATGTTGATCGTGGCCGGGTCGCGCGGCACCAGCCGCACCACGGCCGAATCGACCTTCGGCGGCGGCCGGAACGCGCCCGGCGGCACCACGAACAGCGAGGTGACCTGGCAGTAGGCCTGCAGTATCACGCTGAGGCGGCCATACACCTTGCTGCCGGGGCCAGCGGCCATGCGGTCGACCACTTCCTTCTGCAGCATGAAGTGCATGTCGCGGATCACCGCGGCATGCTCCAGCGCATGGAACAGGATGGGCGAGGAGATGTTGTAGGGCAGGTTGCCGACCAGGCGGATCGGCTGGCCGCCGGCCAGTTCGGTGAAGTCCACGCGCAGCACGTCGCGGTGGACGATGGTCAGCTCGCCCAGCGGCTCGGCGGCGGCGGTCAGTGGCGCGATCAGGTCGCGGTCGAACTCGATCACCGTCAGCTGCGGGTGCACGCGCAGCAGCGGCAGGGTGATCGCGCCCTGGCCGGGACCAATTTCAACCAAGCGGTCGCCATCTTTCGGGTTGACCGCCATCACGATCTTGTCGATGTAGTGGCGATCGGCCAGGAAATGCTGGCCAAGCTGCTTCTTGGCCGGGGCGGTGAACACCGGGCCGGAGGGGGAATGCGGGGAATTCATGCGCTCAGTGTACGTTGCCGCGCAAGCTGCGCACACAGCGTCGCTGCCGCCTGCAGGCTGGAAGGATCGGCGATGCCACGCCCGGCCAGGTCCAGCGCGGTGCCATGGTCCACCGCCACGCGAGGGTAGGGCAGGCCCAGGGTCAGGTTCACGGCCTGTTCGAACCCTGAGTACTTCAACACCGGCAGGCCCTGGTCGTGGTACATCGCCAGCACGGTGTCGAAACCGGCCAGCTTGGCCGGCAGGAAGGCGGTGTCGGCCGGCAGCGGCCCGACGAGGTCCAGGCCCTCGGCGCGCAGCCGCTGCAGCAGGGGAATGACCAGGTCCAGTTCCTCGCGGCCCAGATGGCCGTCTTCGCCGGCGTGCGGGTTCAGGCCGAGCACGGCGATGCGCGGCGCGGGCAGGCCGAACTCGCGGCGCAGTGCCGCATGCACGGTGCGCAGGGTGTGCTCCAGGCCGGGGGCGGTGATCGCATCGGCCACCTCGCGCAGCGGCAGGTGGGTGGTGGCCAGCGCCACGCGCACGATGTGGTTGGCCAGCATCATCACCACCTTCACCCCGGCCTGGTCGGCCAGCAGTTCGGTGGTACCGCTGTAGGCGATGCCGCCTTCGTTGATGACTGCCTTGTGCACCGGGCCGGTCACCACACCGTGCAGTTCGCCGGACAGGCAGGCCTGGCCGGCGCCAAGCAGGGCGTCGATGACCGCGCCGGCATTGGCCGGATCGGCCTGGCCGAAGTGGCTGGGCGCAGCGTTGCGGACGGCGCGCAGGCGCAGATCGCCGGGCACGCGTGCTTCGGCGTCCTCGGGCAGCAGTTGCAGCGGCAGGTTCAGCGCGGCCGCGGCCGCGCGCAGGGTGTCCGGGTCGGCAAAGGCCAGCAGCCGGCAATCCTCACGCGGCTGCTGGACGAGGCGGACACACAGTTCCGGGCCGATCCCGGCGGGCTCGCCCGGTACCAGCGCGAGCTCGGGGCGCATCGGTCAGGACTGCGGCGGGGTGGCGGTGTTTTCCGCGCGGTCGCCGCTGCGGAAGCTGACGTAGGCTTCGCCACGCAGTTCCTGCAGGAAGCGGTTGTACTCGTCTTCCAGCTTGCGGCGGCCGATGGTCTCGCGGACCTGGGCACGCTGGTTGTCGGTGGTCACGTCGGTCTGGCGGGTCGCCACGCGCTGCACGATGTGCCAACCGGCGTCGGTGCGGAACGGCTGGCTGACGCCACCGTCCTGCAGGCCTTCGACCTGCTGGCCGAACGCCGGACCGAACGCGTCGGCCGGGAACCAGCCCAGATCACCGCCCTGGCCCTTGCTGTTGTTGTCCTCGGAGGACTCCCGGGCCACGGCCTGGAAGTCGGCACCGCCGGCAATGCGGGCACGCAGGGTGTCGATCTTGGCCTTGGCGGCGGCGTCGGTCTGGTGGTCGTCCACGCGCACCAGGATGTGGCGGCCGTGGAACTCGGTGACCGTATGCTCACCGGCGGCGGCGCTGGCATCGCGCACTTCCACCAGCTTCAGCAGCTGGAAGCCGCTCGGGCCGCGGATCGGGCCGACCACTTCGCCGGGCTTCATCTTTTCCATCAGCTGGGCGAACGCGGTGGGGATCTCGTCCAGGCTGCGCCAGCCCAGGTCGCCGCCTTCCAGTGCGTTCGGGCTGTCCGAATAGCGCACGGCTGCGGCGTTGAAGTCCAGCTCGCCCTTGTCCAGCAGCGTCTTCACGCCATCGGCCTTCTTCTGGCCGGTGGCGATCTGGTCGGCGTTGGCGCCGTCGGGCAGGGCGATCAGGATGTGCGCCAGGTGGTACTGGTTGCCCACCGTGGCCTGCTGCTTCAGCGCGGCGTCGACTTCGCCCTCGCTGACGCTGATGCGGCTCTGCGCGAAGCTCTGGCGCAGGCGCTGCACGGTGATCTCGTCACGCACCGAAGCGCGGAAGTCGTTGAAGTCGATGCCGTCATGGGCCAGGCGCTGGCGCAGGGCGTCCAGGTTCGACCCGTTCTGCTGGGCGATGGAGTTCATCGCCTGGTTCAGCTCCTGGTCGCTGACCCGGATGCCGCTGCCCTGGGCGCGGGCCACCTGCAGCTTGACCAGCACCAGGCGCTCGAGCACCTGGCGGCTGAGCACGTCTTCCGGCGGCAGCTGGTTTTCACGGCCGGCGTACTGCGCCTTGATGTTGGCGATCGCACGCTGGAGCTCGCTCTGCAGGATCACGTCCTCATCGACGACGGCGGCAATGCGGTCAAGCGGCTGCGCCTCCTGGGCAAGCACCTGCAGGGGGGCGGACACGCTGGACACCGCCAGCAGCGAGGCGAGAAGAACGGGGAAGCGCTTGGTCATGGGATCAGGTTCGGATCGTAGTCATCCCGGGTCGCCCCGGTGTTGCTCGGCGGCACGAGATAGAGGTCGTCGCGGTTGTAGCCGAGGATAGCACGGCGCAGGGTACGGTCCGTGTCCTGGCCCAGGGAGCTCAGACCCTTGAGCACGAACTCCAGCTGGATGGCGTTGTTCATCTCGCCTTCGCGGTTGCGGACGTAGCGGCGGGCGACCGCACGCACGGCCAGGCAGCAGCTGTCCCACTGGACGCCGGCGATGATTTCCAGCGGTTCCTTGTCCTGCAGCGAGTAGTAGTAGCGGCCGACCAGGCTCCAGCGCGCATTCAGCGGGTACAGGAACGACAGGTCGGCCTGTTCCAGCAGCGTGCGGTCATGCTTGTTGGCGGTGGCCGGGGCGCCGGAGTTGATGCGGTAACGGTAGCTGAGGTTGATCACGCCATCGTTGGGCATCAGGTAGCGGGCGCGGACGCTGGCCAGATCCTCGCGCTTGTACTTGGGGTCCCACTGGTAGGTGGCACCCAGGGTCCAGCGGTCGTTGATCATGTAGTTGCCGTCGGCGATCCACGCCGACTTGCCCTTCTCCACCGGCGCGCCGCCCGGGGTGACGGTCACCCGCGACTCGTCGAAGTACTGGATCTGGCCGATGGCGGCCGAGAACCGTTCCTTGCCGGTGGTCTGGTCGATGAAGCGGGTGCCCAGTGCCAGGGTCAGCTGGTTGGCATCGTTCTGGCGGTCGGCGCCGGTATAGCGCGAGTCGCGGAACAGCTGGCCCCAGCTGAAGGTGAAGTCACGGGTGTCGAAGATCGGCAGGTCGTCCTGGTTGCGGTACGGCGTGCGCAGGTAGAACAGGCGCGGTTCCAGCGTGTGCAGGAACGACTTGCCGCCGATGGTGGTCTCGCGATCGAAGAACAGGCCGGCGTCGATGCTGCCGATCGGCAGGCTGCGGCTGGGCGATTTGTTGCCGCGCAGCTGCTCCGGCGTGGCGGTGTTCGGGTCGATGCCCTGCGAGACCAGCACGTTGCGGCGGACGCTGTCGGCCAGGCCCTGGTCCAGGTCGTAGCCGGTGTAGCGGTAGGCCAGGGTCGGGGTGACGTACCAGGCCGCGCCGCTGATCGGGAACGACACGTACGGCTTCACGTCCAGGCGCGAGCCGCCGTACATGCGCTGGGTCTGGCCGTTGCGCGTGTACTGCAGGTCCGGGCCGGCGCTGGCGTCGTACTTGAAGTTGATGTCGTCGTGGGTAAAGCGCACCGCTTCGGCGTAGACGCCGGTTTCCAGCCACGGCAGGACCGGCTTGTCCCAGTTGAAGTACAGGCGCGGCTGGCGGTTGTAGGGCAGCGCGCTTTCGTTGAGGGTGTAGTCGGTCAGCTGCCAGCGGTCGGCCATGATGCCGGCCGTCCAGTTCTTGCCGGTGCCGTACAGGCCCACGGTGCTCTGCAGGTTCGAGGCGGTCACCCCGACCAGGCGATTGGCGAAATCCTCGACGTAGCGCTCGTCGCTGACCCAGGCCAGGTTGGCGCGCGCCTGCCAGTGGTCATCCACGTTGTGGTAGCCGCTGAACATGACGCGGCCGCGGTCGCGGTCGCGCAGCTTGTCGTTGGGGATGTAGGCGGTCAGCAGCTCGCC
This sequence comes from Stenotrophomonas sp. PI_27, assembly GCF_027854495.1. Lineage (NCBI taxonomy): Bacteria > Pseudomonadati > Pseudomonadota > Gammaproteobacteria > Lysobacterales > Lysobacteraceae > Stenotrophomonas > Stenotrophomonas sp. PI_27. The sequence continues at coordinate 74,418 of NZ_JAJNOF010000016.1, read as the reverse complement.
GCGGCCGCCGTTGTAGAGGTAGCGGAACTCGTTGTCGAGCATCAGGCCACGCCGGCTCATGTAGCGCGGCATCAGCGTGTCGTCGTAGTTCGGCGCCAGGTTCAGGTAGATCGGCTGGGTGTAGTCGAAACCGTTGCGGCCGGACATGCCCAGCTGCGGGAACAGCAGGCCGGTCTTGCGGCGGTCATCGATCGGGAACTTGAAGTACGGCGCCCACAGCACCGGCACCTTGCCGATGCGCAGCACGGCATTGCGCGCGGTGCCGAAGCCCTCGTCGTTGTCCACTTCGATCTGCGGCGCCGACAGCTTCCACACCGGCTGCGACGGGTCGCAGGTGGTGTAGGTGGAGCGGTGCATCTGGCCGACCGCACCCTGCAGGTCGACCGACTCGGCGTCGCCGTTGCCGCGGCGCGACACCAGCTGGTACTTGATGTCGGTGATCTTGTGGGTGTCGCTTTCCTGGTTGCCCTCGGCGCGCTTGGCGACCATGCGGATCGAGGAGTCCTGGTAGCGGACATTGCCGTCGGCGATGTAGTTGCCGCTCTCGGTATCGAAACTCAGCTTGTCGGTGCCGACGAACTGGTCGCCCCGGCGCAGTGCCACGTTGCCTTCGTACTGCGGCACGGTGGTGGTGCCCAGCAGCTGGTCGCCCTCGATGTCGGTCGGCTGCTGCTCGCGCGCGGCGCTGGCGGCGGCCTTGTCCTGCCCGGGGACCGGGGTGGGGGCATCGGTGAACGCGGGAATCACGTCGGTAGCCGGGCACAGGCCCCAGTTGAGCGGCTTTTCATCGGCCATTGCCGGCAGGCAGATGGCGATGCTCAGAGGCAGGGGAAGCAGGCGGAGGGCTCGGCGCACGCGGTTCGGATTCGGGCGAAAACGGACGGTAGCTTGCCCCATCCCTTGCATAGGGGCAATGAAGGCGGACGGATCCCGCCGGTTCGGGTTCATCCGGCGGCGGTCCCGGCAGGGGCCGGCATCAGGGCCCGGACATGGGCCACGCTGCATTCGGCAAGGGCCTGCAGGTCGTAGCCGCCTTCCAGCATCGAGACCACCCGGCCGGCCGCATGGCGGCGCGCCAGCGCATGCAGTTCGCGGGTGATCCAGGCGAAATCGTCGGTTTCCAGCATCAGGTCGGCCTGCGGGTCGCGCAGGTGGGCATCGAAGCCGGCCGAGATCAGCAGCAGCTGCGGGCGGAAGTCGTCGATGGCCGGCAGCATCTCGTCGGCCCACACATTGCGGAAGCGGAAACCGCCGCTGCCCGGGGGCAGCAGGATGTTCATCAGGTTGCCCGCACCGCGGTCGCGGCGCAGGCCGGAATTGGGGAACAGCCCGGCCTGGTGGGTGCTGTAGTAGGACACCCGGGCGTCGTGCTGGAAGATGTCCTGGGTGCCATTGCCATGGTGGACATCGAAATCGACCACGGCGATCCGCTCCAGGCCGTGGCGGTCACGGGCGTGGGCGGCGGCGATGGCGATGTTGTTGAGCAGGCAGAAGCCCATCGCCGTGCTGCTGGTGGCGTGGTGGCCCGGTGGCCGCACCGCGCAGAATGCCAGCGGGTCCCCGCCCAGCATCACCGCGTCGACCGCCGCCACGCCGGCGCCGGCGGCATGCACGGCGGCACTGGCCGAGCCGGGCGAGGTCCAGGTGTCCATGTCGAGCTGGCGCAGCGGCGCGGTCTGCGGCTGCAGCACGAAGTCGAGCAGGGCGCTGTCGTGGACGCGGGTCAGATCGCCGAACTTGGCCGGCGGCGCCTCGCGCCAGTCCAGCTGGCCGGGGAACGCGGCGTGCAGGGCATCCAGCACATGCTGCAGGCGTTGCGGGCATTCCGGATGACCGGCGCCGGGGTCATGCAGCAGGCAGGACGGATGGGTGAAGACCAGCATCGTGCCGACTCAGCGCTGGCGCTGCTGCGGCTGCCACAGCGCTTCGCCGTGGCCATCGGCGCGGGCCAGCACCCGGGCCAGCACGAACAGCAGGTCCGACAGCCGGTTGAGGTACTGCAGCGCCTCGCTGCGCACGGCCTCGTGGCGGGCCAGGGTGACCGTCTCGCGCTCGGCGCGGCGGACGATGGTGCGGGCCAGGTGGCAGCGGGCGGCGGCCTCGCCGCCGGCCGGCAGGATGAATTCCTTCAGCATCGGCAGGCCGGCGTTGTAATGATCCAGCTGCTGCTCCAGGGCGGACACGTCGGCGGCGTGGATCGCGGCGTGGCCGGGAATGCACAGCTCGGCGCCCAGGTCGAACAGCTGGTGCTGCAGATGCACCACCAGCGCGCGCACGTCGTCGGGCAGCGCCGTGGCCAGCAGCAGGCCGAGCGCGGCATTGGCTTCGTCGACGGTACCGTAGGACGCCACGCGGGCGTCATCCTTGGCCACGCGCTGGCCGTCGCCAAGGCCGGTGCTGCCGTCGTCGCCGGTGCGGGTGTAGATGCGCGAGAGGCGATGGCCCATGGCGTGGCTCAGTGACGGATGTCGCGGCGGGCCTGCTGGAGCTTCAGTACCTGCTCCACGGCCAGCTGCAGGGCGGCCGCCAGCGCCACGTAGATCGCCGTCGTACGCAGGTACGGGCCGAACCACTGCGCGTAGTTCTGTGCCCAGCCGGCCAGCGTCGGTTCGGCCACGTTGCGGCTGGTCCAGTAGAAGCCGCCCTGTGCCAGCAGGTGACAGACCGCCACCGAGGCCACCAGCAGCAACGTGCCCTTGGCCAGCACCGGCCAGCGTGCGCCCTGGTAGTTGCGGCCCAGCAGCATGCCGCCGGCCCACAGCGAGAAATACGCCGGCAGCAGCAGCCAGTAGCCCGGCGACACGCAGTAGTGCTGCCAGAAATCCAGGCCGCTGCTGCGGATCACGATCCAGTCCACCAGCACGGCGAACACCATCAGCAGCGGGAACGCCCAGCGCGTCCAGGTGGCCAGGTAGAAGCCACCGATGAAGAACACGGCCCAGGAGGCATCGGGGATCGCCGCGAAGTGGTTGACCCGGGTCGCCGCCAGCACCAGCACGAGCACGGACAGGACGAAGGCACGGTTGGCGGTGGCGGACATGGCAGCGGGCCCGGAGCGGATTCAGGTTTCATTCTAGCCCGCCGCGCCGGTTGGCGCAGGTCGGGCGCCGTTGGGTGTTCGGGCGGGGCGAGCGCGTATCATGAACACCATGAGTGAACGACATGACGTGCTGATCGTCGGTGGTGGCCTGGTCGGTGCCAGCCTGGCCATCGCCCTGGACCGGCTGGGCCGCGACGTGGGCCTGCTCGAAGCCAGCCCGGCCGGCGAGCTGCCGGCGGTGTTCGACCAGCGCAACCTCAGTTTCGCCGCTGCCACGGTCAACGCACTGACCGCCCTGCGGGTCATGCAGAAGCTGGCGATGGCACCGGGTCCGATCCGCCGCATCCATGTCAGCCGTGCCGGCGATTTCGGCCGCGTGCAGCTGGAGGCGGCCGACTACGACCGGCCGTGGTTCGGCCAGGTGGTGGTGGCGCGGGACTTCGGCCAGGCGCTGGAAGCGCGCCTGCAGGAGCTGCCGCGGCTACGGCGCTACCGGCCGATGCGGTTCCTGGGCCTGGGCGAGGTGGTCGACGGTTACCGCCAGGTGCGGGTGGCCGACGAGGCCGGCGAGCGCGTGCTGCTGGCGCGGCTGGTGGTGGGAGCCGATGGCACGACCAGTGGCGTGCGCGACGCGCTGGGCATCGAGGTCGATCGCCATGATTTCCAGCAGACCCTGTTCGTGGCCCGGGTGCGCAGCCAGCGCGCGCCGGACGGCACCGCCTGGGAGCGCTTCACCGATACCGGCCCGACCGCGTTGCTGCCGCGGGGTGACCGTCATTTCGGCAGCGTGCACGGCGTGGCCCGCGAGCAGGCCGATGCGGTGATGGCGCTGGACGATGCCGCCTGGCTGCAGCGCCTGCAGAACGCGATCGGCTGGCGTGCCGGTCGCTTGCTCGAATCCGGCCCGCGCAGCGCGTATCCGCTCATCCAGGTGCTGGCGCGCGCGCTGGCCGGTGAACGCACGGTGCTGCTCGGCAATGCTGCGCAGACCATCCATCCGCTGGGCGCGCAGGGCTTCAACCTGGGCCTGCGCGATGCACTGACCCTGGCCGAACTGCTGGAGGATGCGCAGGACGATGCCGGCAGCGATGCTCTGCTGCAGGCCTACGTCGCGCGCCGCGAGGAAGACCGCCGGCAGACGGTGGCGTTCTCCGGTGGACTGGCGCGCCTGACCAGCAATCCGGCGCCGCTGATGCGGCCGTTGCGCAGCCTCGGCCTGGTGGCCGCGCAGCGCGCGTCGGTGCAATCGATGCTGGTCGGTGGCGCGATGGGCTTCCGCGGCGAAGTGCCACGCCTGTGCCGCGGAGAAGCCGCATGAGCCGGCGCGCCCGTCTTGACGTGGCCGTCGTCGGCGGTGGCGTGGTCGGTGCCGCGTGTGCGCTGGCGCTGGCCGATGCCGGACTGTCGGTGGCGCTGGTCGAGGGCCGCGAACCAGCGCCGTGGCAGGCCGCACAGCCGGACCTGCGCGTGTTCGCCTTCGCCGCTGACAATGTTCAGCTGTTGAACCGCCTCGGCGTGTGGCCGGCCATTGCCCAGGCCCGTGCCTGGCCCTACCGGCGCATGCAGGTGTGGGACGCGGCCGGTGGCGAGGATCTGCTGTTCGATGCCGATCGCTTCGGTCGACGCGAGCTGGGGTACATCGTCGAGAACGGCCTGCTGCAGGATCGCCTGTGGTCGGCATTGCCGGCGGCGGGCGTGCAGCTGCACTGCCCGGCACGGGTGGACGCGCTGGAGCAGGACGAGGACGGCGTGCGCCTGCGCCTGAATGACGGGCGTCGCCTGGAAGCGGCGTTGGCGGTGGCCGCCGACGGCGCCGAATCGACCCTGCGCCAGCTGGCCGGCATCGAGGTCGAGCGCTACGACTACCACCAGCGAGGCGTAGTGGCCTACGTGGACAGCGATCTCCCCAACCAGGCCACGGCCTGGCAGCGCTTCCTGCCGAGCGGGCCGCTGGCGCTGCTGCCGGTGGCCGAGCGCCGCAGCTCGATCGTCTGGACCCTGCCCGAGGACGAGGCGGCGCGCGTGCTGGCGCTGGACGAGGACAGCTTCAACCGCGAACTGACCCGCGCCTTTGCGGCACGCCTGGGTGAGCTGCGCTTGGCATCGCCACGTGCGGCATTCCCGCTGCGCCGCCAGTTGGCCCGTCACTACGTGGCCGGTCGCGTGCTGGCATTGGGAGACGCCGCCCATGTGGTGCATCCGCTGGCCGGGCAGGGCGTGAACCTGGGGCTGCGCGATGTCGCCGCCCTGCAGCAGTGGCTGGCGCCCTCGGCAGAGCGCCGCGGCCAGCCGCGGCTGTCACCGCAGCGCCTGCAACGCTGGGCACGCGAACGCCGCAGCGACAACCACGTCGCTGCCTACAGCTTCGATGCGATCAACCGCCTGTTCTCCAACGACGAAATGCACCTGACCCTGGCGCGCGGCCGCGCGCTGGGCTGCGTCGGCAAGTGGCCGCCGCTGGTGCAGGCGTTCTGGAAGCGCGCCGCCGGCGTCTGAAGCAAAAAGGGGACGGAGGGGATTAAGTCGCATGTGCACATGCGACTTAATCCCCTCCGTCCCCTTTTTTCAGTCAACCAGCCATCCGGCCAGGTCGGTGCGGTCCAGCTTGCCGCGATGTCTGCGGTCCAGCGAGTTGAATTCGTCGGCCAGCGCTGGGTTGGCCTGTGCTTCCTCGCGGCTGATGAAACCATCGCCATTCACGTCGAGGTCGCTGAAGCGGATGCGGTACTGGCCGACCACGCTGCTGGGCTCCAGCGAGCGCACGGTCACCTGGGCCTCGCCGGCCGGCTGTGCAATCTCGACGCTGCCGGTCACCCGCCCGGCATCCAGCGGTTGCTGGCGGATGGCACCGCCGGTCGGGCCCAGCGGCTGGCTTTGCGCAGGGGTCGATGGGCCGTGCTGGGCCATGACCGGTACCGCGGCCAGCAGGGTGGCCAACAGCACGGCGGAACGTGGAATGTCCATGACAGGCTCCTTGCCAAAGGGGTACCGGGAGCGTACTCCCGGCACCCTGTGCCGCCGATGACGGATCAGCGCAGCGGCGAGGCCAGCACGGTGATCTCTTCACGATCGTGATAGAGCTGCTTGGCGCGCACCACCAGCGGCTTGCCGGCCTGGTCCTGGAACAGGTCCAGGCACAGCCGGGTTTCGTCCCAGCGCTTCTTCATCGGCAGCTTCAGGTTGAAGATCGCGTGCCGGCACCAGCCTTCGCGGAACCAGGTGGCCATGCGTTCGGCGACGCGACGCGGCTGCTCGACCATGTCGCAGACCATCCAGTCCAGCGGTTGTTCCGGGTGCCAGTGGAAGCCGTCGGCGCGCAGGTGCTCGACCAGGCCGGTGTCCAGCACGTGCTGGCGCAGCGGGCCGTTGTCGATGCTCAGTACGTGCATGTGCTGGCGGGTCAGCACCCAGGTCCAGCCGCCGGGGGCGGCGCCCAGGTCGGCCGCGCGCATGCCAGGCCTGGCCAGCGCCTCGCGTTCCTCCGGCGTCAGCAGGGTCAGCAGTGCTTCGTCCAGCTTCAGCGCCGAACGCGAGGGCGCTTCGGGCAGCAGCTTCAGGCGCGGAATGCCCAGCGCCCACGGCGCGCTGTCGGCCGGGTCGGCCACGCAGACGAACGCATGGGTGCCGTCGACGAAGACCACGTGCAGGCGCGGCAGGCGGTTGTTCGGCTTGTCGCTGAGCTTGCCGGCCTTGCGCAGCGCCGGGCGCAGTGCATTGCCGAAGGCTCGCGCCAGCCCGGACAGCGGCTTACCAGCGTCCGAATCGGGGTGCTCCACCCACAGGTCGCCGAAGCGCGGCGCATCGGCCAGCACGTCCAGCATCGGGGTGATGCGATCGCTCGGGTCCAGCTGCGGCAGCTCGGCCAGCACGACCAGCTTCTGCCGCGCGAAGATCAGTTCACGCCAGCGCAGGCGTGGCGCCAGTGCTGCAGCGTCGTCGCACATGAAAAGCACATAGCCGTCATTGCGCTGGGTGCGCGCATAGCCAGCGAAACCGGCTTCACCGGCGCGGAACTGCAGCTCGCCGGCCAGCTCGGGTTCGAAGCCCTGCCGGCACAGGCACAGCAGGCCGATGCCGGTCTCAGTAACGGGCGCCATCGCTTTCCCCATAGGTTCGCAGCACGCTGCGCGCGGCGTCGCGGTCCAGGCCCTGCACCACTTCGATGCCGCGCTTGTTGAGTTCGCCCACCCAGTCGGCCGGCAGCGGGCCTTCGTCGAACGGCGTCAGTTCCTCGACGTCGGCCGCACTGGCACCGATCAGCAGCCGGTCGATGCCGGCCCAGACGGTGGCGCCGTAGCACTGGCAGCAGGGCTGCGAGCTGGTGGCCAGGGTGACCGGCGACAGCACCGCGTTCAGGCGCGGGGTCTGCAGGCGTTGCTGGGCCAGCATGTAGGCCATGTTCTCGGCGTGCGCCAGCGAGGTCGCGTGCGGCATCACCCGGTTGACGCCAGCGGCGATCACCTTGTCATCCGGACCGAACACCACGGCGCCGAACGGGCCGCCGCTGGCGTGCTCGACGTTCAGCCGCGACAGCTCGATCGCCAGCGCGACCTTGGCCTCGTCGCCCGGATATCGACGATCCAGGTCGATCTGGTCGTGGATCCAGGCGGGAAGGGTCAGGTGGACTTGCGCGTACAGCATCGCGGGGGTGCCTCGTAGGGATGGAAGAAGGTGCGGTTGCTTGGGAAACCGGCGCGCAGTGTAGCTGCACCGGCCTGTATCGGGTGTGGCGGTGGGTCAGCCCGGCGAGCCGGTGCGGATCACCACGTACTGCTTGCGGAACTCCAGCCCGGCCTGCGGCCAGCTGGCCGCGTAGGCGCGAAGCAGGGGCAGGGCGGCAGCGAAGTCGTGGCCGTTGACCCGGCAATCGGCCTCGCACAGGCCATCGGCATCGCGCGAGGCGAAAAGGCGGATGGCCAGGAAAGAACGCGTCTTCAGCAGCGCATCGAATGCATCGATGCTGCGGGTGAACAGGCAGCAGGGGCAGGAGCCATGATCGTCTTCGCTGCGGGGGCCGGTGTCCATCTCATGCTCGCGGTAATGCGCCAGTGGACCGAGCACCACGGTGCGTTCGAGTTCCTGGCCGTCATCGCCGGCCGGATAGGTCAGGCCCATCATCGGCAGCCCCTGCGCGTCTTCGGCGCCGATCGCGGTCTGCAGGGTCGCAAGGTCCACCCGTACCCAGGCCTGGAAGCCGGACAGCAGCGATGCCTGCTCATCGGTACCGTTGGCATGCTGGTACTCGAACAGGCCATCGGCGAACAGCACGGGATGCTGGCTCTCGATGACGGTGGAAGTCTGCCAGCCGCCGTTGTCGCGCGCGTGCGCGGCCACCGCATGCGGGGTCAGGCGCAGGCCGCTGTCCAGCAGCAGCGCGCCGCCGTCGACGCGGCTGGCGGTGCCGGCCTCCTGCAGGACCTGCTGCAGCAGCGGGAGGAGGGCGGCGGAGGTCGTGGTCATGTCAGGCCTGTGGGTGGATGGGGTGGAGCATCCAGGCAGGGCCTGGGGATCTAGCGGTCGAGCGCGTCGAGTTCGGCGCGATATCGCTGCGCGTCGGGTTGCTGCTGCGGATCGTTGCCGTGGTCGCGCAGCCAGCTTTCCAGCTCGCGGCGATAGTCGGCGCGGAACTCGGCATTGCCCGGGCTGAAGTGCAGCTTGCGCGCCGCCACCTCCACCCGCTCGCGCGCGCTGGCCCGGGCCTGGGCCAGCCCGTGCGGGGATTCGTTGGTGAGGATGACGAAGTTGCGCGGGAAACCCGGCGTGTACTTGACCACGAACGGCTGCTCGCGCGCCGGGATGCGGATGGCGTTTTCCAGCGGCCACAGCGAGGCGGTGTTGGTGTGGAACACCACGTCCACATCGCGGCCCTCGGCGGTACGCAGCACCCCTTCGTAGCGCCAGATGTACTGTTCGTTGAGCGTGGAGCTGGTCCGCTCGGCCTTGACGATCACCGCTTCACCGCGCTCGCCCACCATGTTGAGGAAGGTGGCGTTGAGGAAATGGCCGAGGAACATGTTGAGCATCGCCAGCGGGAACACCACGATGGCGTAGCCCGGAAAGCGCCGCCACCACGAGACCAGCCCGGCCAGCACCATCGCTGCAAAGAACGTCAGCAGCGGATGCTGCGAGATGAACCAGAGCAGGACGGAAAGGGCGGTGATCATCGTCGCGGTCGTGCGGGCGCCATCCAGGCGCCCGCGCAGGTCCTCAGGCCGACCAGGTGTCGCGCAGGGTCACGCTGCGGTTGAACACCGGCTTGGCCTCGCTGTGATCGCGGCGGTCGGCCACGAAGTAGCCGGTACGTTCGAACTGGAACGACTGCTCCGGCGCGGCGCTGGCCGCGGCCGGCTCGACATAGCCGGTGACGGTGCGGCGCGATTCCGGGTTGAGGTAGTCGCGGTAGGTCTTGCCTTCCGATTCGTCGTCCGGGTTCGGCACCGAGAACAGGCGGTCGTACAGGCGGATCTCGGCCGGCACGCCATGCACGGCGCTGACCCAGTGGATGGTGCCCTTGACCTTGCGGTTGGCGCCTTCCATGCCCGGGCGCGATTCCGGATCCAGCCAGCCGCGCAGCTCGGTGATGGTGCCATCGGCATCCTTGATCACTTCGTCGCAGCGGATGATGCCGGCGCCGCGCAGGCGCACTTCGCCACCCGGCACCAGGCGCTTCCAGCCCTTCGGCGGCACTTCGGCGAAGTCCTCGCGGTCGATCCACACCTCGCGTGCGAACGGTACTTCGCGGCTGCCGAAGCTTTCGTCCTTCGGGTGGTTGCTGAAGGTCAGCTGTTCTTCGTGGCCTTCCGGCAGGTTGGTCAGCACCAGCTTGACCGGATCGACCACCGCCATGCGGCGCGGCGCGGCGCTGTCCAGGTCTTCGCGCAGCGCGCCTTCCAGCACGCTGAAGTCGATCAGCGAATTCTGCTTGCTGATGCCCACGCGCTCGGCGAACAGGCGCATCGCGGCCGGGGTGTAGCCGCGTCGGCGCAGGCCCTGCAGGGTGGGCATGCGCGGGTCTTCCCAGCCGTCCACCAGCTGTTCGGTGACCAGCGCCATCAGCTTGCGCTTGCTCATCACCGTGTAGTTGATGTTCAGGCGCGAGAACTCGATCTGGCGCGGCTTGGCGGCTTCGCGCGGCAGGCCGGCATCGACCAGCGGCTGGGTCAGCGCGTCGTCATGGGCGAAATCGACGTTGTCCACGCACCAGTCATACAGCGGGCGGTGGTCTTCGAACTCCAGCGTGCACAGCGAGTGGGTGATGCCCTCGATCGAATCACCCAGCGCGTGGGCGAAGTCGTACATCGGGTAGATCGGCCACGCATTGCCGGTGTTCTGGTGCTCGACGTGCTTGATGCGGTACAGCGCCGGGTCGCGCAGGTTGATGTTGCCGCTGGCCATGTCGATCTTGGCGCGCAGGGTGCGCGCGCCATCCGGGAATTCACCGGCGCGCATGCGGCGGAACAGGTCGAGGTTCTCCTCGACGCTGCGGTCGCGCCACGGCGACGGACGGCCCGGCTCGGTCAGGGTGCCGCGGTAGGCGCGCACTTCCTCGGCCGACAGGTCGCAGACATAGGCCTTGCCCTGCTCGATCAGCTTTTCGGCGGCCAGGTAATAGGCTTGGAAGTAGTCCGAGGCGTGGCGCAGCTCGTTCCACTCGAAGCCCAGCCAGCGCACGTCGTCCTGGATCGCAGCCACGTATTCCGGATCTTCCTTGGCCGGGTTGGTGTCGTCGAAGCGCAGGTTGCAGACGCCGCTGAACTCACCGGCGATGCCGAAGTTCAGGCAGATCGACTTGGCGTGGCCGATGTGCAGGTAGCCGTTCGGCTCGGGCGGGAAGCGGGTCTTGATCGCCTGATGCTTTCCACTGGCCAGGTCCTCGCGCACGATCTGGCGGATGAAATCGCGCTTCTCGTGGCTGTCGGCGGGGGTCTCGGGGCTGGCGGGGGTGTGCTCGGACATGAGTCGGCGAAAAGAAAGGCAGAAAGACCAACAGTCTAGCGCGTACGGGGCAGGGCTGCCCGGTGGCGGATGGGGATGCCGGCCAGCGGCCGGCACTACCCGCCCATCTTCCGGTAGTGCCGGCCGCTGGCCGGCGGAACGCGGATCGACGCGCAGGTCGGTAGTGCCGGCCGCTGGCCGGCGGAACGCGGATCGACGCGCAGGTCGGTAGTGCCGGCCGCTGGCCGGCGGAATGTGGATCGACGCGCAGGTCGGTAGTGCCGGCCGCTGGCCGGCGGAATGGCCATGCGCCGTCACCATCACCATTCAGCCCCCGGGCGTATGCTGGAACCCTGTCCCACGGAGCCGCCGCATGCACATCGTGTACAAGGCCGACAACCTGTTCGACGCCCATCTGGTCAAGCACGCGCTGGAAAACGCCGGCATCCCGGCCTTTGTGTTCGGCGAGCAGCTGCTGGGCGGCATGGGCGAGCTGCCGTTGTTCGGCGTGCTGCGGGTCGGCATCCCCGACGCGGCGCGGCCGCAGGCGGAGGACATCATCGCCGCGCTGGACTTGGGCCCGGCCGCGGACGCCCCCATTTCCGATGCAGACGATTGGGCCGGACAGCCGGCGTAGGAGTGCATCATGTTGGGAATTGGCCAGGGCATCCTCGGCATCGGGGCCTTCAAGCAGCGCCTGCCGCGCCCGGAAGAGGCACTGCCGGGACGCGAGCAGCCGTTGCCGCTGCACAGCAACCAGCACTTCGTGAACAGCCATCCGCTGAAGGACCGCTTCGCCGGCCTGCAGCAGATCCGTTTCGCGCTGGGCTGCTTCTGGGGCGCCGAGCGCAAGTTCTGGACCGAGCCGGGCGTGTACAGCACCTCGGTCGGCTACGCCGGCGGCATCACCCCGAACCCGACCTATGAAGAGGTCTGCTCGGGCCTGACCGGCCACACCGAAGTGGTGCAGGTGGTGTTCGACCCGGCGGTGGTGAGCCTGGAACGGCTGTTGCAGCTGTTCTGGGAAAGCCACGACCCGACCCAGGGCATGCGCCAGGGTAACGACACCGGCACCCAGTACCGTTCGGCGATCCATGCCACTGACGAGGCACAGTACGCCGCTGCGCTGGCCAGCCGCGAGGCCTACCAGGCACAGCTGGATGCGGCCGGCTACGGCCCGATCACCACCGAGATCGTGTACCCGGCACCGGCGTACTACTACGCCGAGGACTACCACCAGCAGTACCTGGCGAAGAACCCGAACGGCTACTGCGGTATTGGTGGCACCGGCGTAAGCTGCCCGATCGGGCTGGATGTGGAGGCGCCGCGCTGACGCGCGGTGGTCCGCCTGCGGCGGGCAGAAGCCAAGGCCAAAGCCAAAGCGAAAGCCAAAGCCAAAGCCAAAGCCAAAGCGAAAGCGGCTCTGGGTTGCTGATGGTTGGGCGGGACTGGGGCGGCCGGCAGGACACGCCGTAAACCCGTCCATGGGGGCTCGATGGCGCCATCCATGGCGCCAACGGTCCTGCCAGCCGCCCCCGTCCCACCTTCGACAGTTTCCCGGTGACGGTGGGAAAGAGCATTGGGTTACTGACGAACTGTTGGAAAACAAAAAGGACGCGGCTTTCGCCGCGTCCTTTTTGTTTGTTTCTGCATTCCCCTTGGAGAGCCGAAGCCAGCGGCAGGAGCCGCTGCCAACGTCGCTTGCGACGGCCCGGCGGGTGCCGGTCAGGACGACCGGCATAGCCATGCTCGGCTCCGAGCAAGCGAAGCGCGCGACCCGCTGTTGCTCTTCTTTCTTTCTTCCGTGGCGGGCGGCCACAGGAAACTGTCAGAGGGCGGGCGGGTTGGGTTCGCGGGAGTGTCCGCCGCATGGATGCGGCGGCCAAGCCTCCAGGGATGGATTCACGGCGTCTCCCGCGAACCCAACCCGCCCGACCCAGCACGGCTGTTGCTTCATGCCTTTCGCGACCAACCGACCCGCCACGAGGGGCTCAGCCGTTGGCCGGAATCACAGTGCCGCGCGGATCCGCTCGCGCAGTGCTTCCAGATCCTTGGCAAACGCCTCGATACCCGTCGCCAGCTTCTCGGTGGCCATCGGATCGGCCGCCAGGTCCGCCGCGAACGTGGCCGCGTCGATCGGGGTCACCGCCGCGCCATCGGCGGCGCCGGCCACCAGCTTGCGCGGCAGCTCGCCGTGGTCGGCGTCCAGCTTCTCCAGCAGGTCCGGCGAAATCGTCAGGCGGTCGCAGCCGGCCAGCGCTTCGATCTGCGCGGTCGAACGGAACGAGGCGCCCATCACCACCGTCTTCGAACCACGGCGCTTGAATTCGGCATAGACGCCGCGCACGAACTTCACGCCCGGGTCTTCGTCGATGGTGGCCGGGGTCTGGCCGTTGGCCACGTACCAGTCCAGGATGCGGCCGACGAACGGGGAGATCAGGAACGCGCCGGCCTCGCTGCAGGCCAGCGCCTGGGTCGGGTTGAAGATCAGGGTCAGGTTGCAGTCGATGCCTTCGGCCTGCAGCACGCGCGCGGCTTCCACGCCTTCCCAGGTCGCGGCGATCTTGATCAGGATCTTCTCGCGCGGCACGCCGGCATCGGCGTACATCTGGATGAACTGGCGCGCCTTGGCCACGGTGGCAGCGGTGTCGTGGGCCAGGTCGGCATCCACCTCGGTGGACACCCGGCCCGGTACCAGCGTGCTCAGCAGCGCGCCGACGCCGATGGTCAGGCGGTCGGCCACCGCGTGCACCACGGTTTCACGGTCGCCGCCCTGCTGGCGGCCCCAGGCCAGTTCACGTTCGATCAGGTCGGCATAGACCGGCAGGTCCAGCGCCTTCTTCACCAGGGTCGGGTTGGTGGTGCAGTCCACCGGCTGCAGGCGCTTGATCGCCTCGTAGTCACCGGTATCGGCAACGACCACGGACAGTTCGCGCAGCTGGGACAGTTTGGACGGGGTACTCATTACGGCTCCTGGTGCAAGGGAATCGAATCGCGCGCGGTGCGCAGCGGTAATCAGGGGTGATCGTTGTGGACAGCCGTCACGCGCAGGCGCAGCTTGCGGCCGCCGGGCGCGTTCCAGTCGATGCTCTGGCCGATCGACAGGCCCAGCAGGGCGGTGCCGACCGGGGCCAGCACGGAGACCTTGCCTTCATCGACATTGGCTTCGCGGGGGAAAACCAAGGTCAGGACGTGCTTTTCGCCCGACACTTCATCTTCGCACTCCACGCGCGAATGCATCATGACGATGCCTTCGGGAATCTGGTCCGGCGCCAGCACAGTGGCCCGGTTGAGTTCTTCAGCAAGCGCGAGCGCGGCAGGCGTCTGGCTCAGCGCAGGGGACTCGAGCATGGCGTCCAGGCGGTCCATGTCGAAGGAAGAAACGGTGATCGACGGCGGCAGGCCGCTGGCGGTGTTCATGGTGAAGCTCCTTGGTTGAAAGCCATGCAAAAGGCGGCACCTGCTGGCGCCGCCTGTCTGTATTGTGGGGACAAATGCGGCCGGAATCGACTCCTGCCGATTCCGGGCCGGTGCTGCGGGGGCTCAGCCGTTCAGCGCGGGGCCGGGCGGGGCTGCCGCATCGGACGTGGCGTGCAGCGCGTCCAGGGTGAACAGTGCCTGCGGCAGGCGCTTGAACTGGTCGGCCAGCTCCATCAGGAAGTCGTTCATGGCCGAGCTGCGGCGCCAGATCATGGCGATGCGGCGGCTGGGACGACCCTCGCCGGTGAAATCGAGCAGGCGGATGTTGTTCGAGCGCGGCACCGGTGGCTGCACCGACAGGCTCGGCAGCAGGGTGATGCCGACGTCAGCGGCGACCATCTGGCGCAGGGTTTCCAGGCTGGTGGCGCGGAATTCGGACTTCTCGTTGGCGCCGAACAGGCGGCAGACTTCCAGCGCCTGGTCGCGCAGGCAATGCCCGTCTTCCAGCAGCAGCAGCTTCTGCGTGGCCAGCTCCTGCACGTCCAGGTGTTCGCGACGGGCCAGCGGGTGGCGGCCGGAGACGGCCAGCAGGAACGGTTCCTCGAACAGGAACTCGGCATGCAGCTGGTCATCGATCACCGGCAGCGCCAGCAACGCAGCATCCAGCTTGCCTTCGCGCAGGCGGTCCAGCAGCACGTCGCTCTTTTCCTCGACGAGCAGCAGTTCCAGCTCCGGGAAGCGTTCACGGATGCGCGGAATCACATGCGGCAGCAGGTACGGGCCGAGGGTCGGGAAGATGCCCAGGCGCACCGTGCCGGCTTCCGGGTCGCGGCTGCGTCGCGCCGCTTCCTTCAGCTGTTCCACTTCGGACACGATCACCCGTGCCCGTGCCGCCGCTTCCTGGCCGGCCGGGGTCAGCATCACCTTGCGCGGTGCGCGTTCCACCAGCGGCAGGCCCAGTTCCTCTTCCAGCTTGCGGATCTGGGTGGACAGCGTGGGCTGGCTGACGAAGCAGGAGGCGGCAGCCCGGCCGAAATGCTTGTGGTCGGCCAGGGCTACCAGGTACTTCAGATCACGTAGGTTCATCCTTACACCCCAAGGGTAACGGACCGGCTGACGGCGTGGTTACCCGACAGGCAGACAATGTTCCCGGTGATCTGGGAACGGTGGATCAGGCCGCTTCAGCAACGGCACCGCTGCTGTTGCTCACCGACGAGCGGATCAGGTGGTCGAACGCGCTCAGTGCGGCGGTCGAGCCGGCGCCCATGGCGATGATGATCTGCTTGTAGGGCACCGTCGTGCAATCGCCAGCAGCGAACACACCCGGCAGGTTGGTCTGGCCGCGGTCGTCGATGACGATTTCGCCACGCGGCGAAAGCGCCACCACATCCTTCAGCCACTCGGTGTTGGGCAGCAGGCCGATCTGCACGAAGATGCCTTCCAGCTCGACGCGGTGGGCATCGCCGCCGATGCGGTCCTTGTACACCAGGCCAGTGACCTTGCTGCCGTCGCCCAGCACTTCGGTGGTCTGTGCGCTGGTCAGCACCGTCACGTTGGCCAGGCTGCGCAGCTTCTTCTGCAGCACTTCGTCGGCACGCAGGCTGGAATCGAACTCCAGCAGGGTTACATGCGACACGATGCCGGCCAGATCGATGGCCGCTTCCACGCCGGAATTGCCACCGCCGATCACCGCCACGCGCTTGCCCTTGAACAGCGGGCCATCGCAGTGCGGGCAATAGGCCACGCCCTTGTTGCGGTACTGGTCTTCGCCCGGCACGTTCATCTGCCGCCAGCGCGCGCCGGTGGACAGGATCACCGAACGCGACTTCAGCACCGCGCCGTTCTCCAGCTGCACCTGCACCAGGCCGTCTTCGCCGGCCGGCACCAGCGCGCTGGCACGCTGCAGGTTCATGATGTCCACGTCGTACTCGCGCACGTGCTGTTCCAGCGCCGTGGCCAGCTTCGGGCCCTCGGTCTCCTTCACCGAAATGAAGTTCTCGATGGCCATGGTGTCCAGCACCTGTCCACCGAAGCGCTCGGCGGCGATGCCGGTGCGGATGCCCTTGCGCGCGGCGTAGATCGCCGCTGCCGCACCGGCCGGGCCACCGCCGACCACCAGCACGTCGAAGGCGTCCTTGGCGGCGATCTTCTCGGCGTCGCGCTTGCCGGCATTGGTGTCCAGCTTGGCCACGATCTGCTCGAGGGTCATGCGGCCCTGGTCGAACACTTCACCGTTGAGGTACACGGTCGGCACCGACATGATCTCGCGCTTCTCGACTTCGTCCTGGAACAGGGCGCCGTCGATGGCCACGTGCCGGATGCGAGGGTTGAGCACCGCGGCCAGGTTCAGCGCCTGCACCACGTCCGGGCAGTTCTGGCAGGACAGCGAGAAGTAGGTTTCGAACGCGTACTCGCCTTCCAGGTTCTGCACCTGCTCGATCAGCTCGGCGGTGGCCTTGGACGGATGACCGCCGACCTGCAGCAGCGCCAGCACCAGCGAGGTGAATTCATGGCCCATCGGCAGGCCGGCGAAGGTCAGGTGGATATCCTGGCCCGGCGTGCCCAGGTCGAAGGACGGCACGCGGCCCTGGCCATCGCGCAGGACCTGCAGCGAGATCTTGTCCGACAGGCTTTCCAGGGTCTGCAGCAGCTCCAGCATTTCCTGCGACTTGGCGCCGTCGTCGGCGTGCGCGGTGATCTGGATCGGGCGGGTCACGCGCTCCAGATAGGTCTTCAGCTGCGACTGCAGGTTGGCGTCCAACATCGGTCTTCTCCTGGCTTCAGGCAAACAGGGGGCGTGGCACCGCTGTACAAGGTAGCGGACCAGCTGGGGGTAGGGGTGAACCCAAGACAGCGACCGTGGAAGGGGCTGGCTGGCCAAGGCGGGCGAGCGTTGGCTGTCTTGGGTTCACCCCCACGCCGGCAGAGCACCGGCATGGGGATGAAGGGCGCGCCGTGGCGTGGGGCCATGGCAGGCCGGTACGGCGTTAGATCTTGCCGACCAGGTCCAGCGACGGGGTCAGGGTCTTCTCGCCTTCCTTCCACTTGGCCGGGCACACCTGGTTCGGGTTGGCGGCGGTGAACTGGGCAGCCTTCAGCTTGCGCAGGGTCTCGGAGACGTCACGGGCGATCTCGTTGGAGTGGATCTCCAGGGTCTTGATCACGCCTTCCGGGTTGATGATGAAGGTGCCGCGCAGGGCCAGGCCTTCTTCCGGAATGTGCACGCCGAAGGCGTTGGTCAGCTGGTGGGTCGGGTCGCCGACCAGCGGGAACTGGGCCTTGCCGACGGCCGGCGAGGTTTCGTGCCACACCTTGTGCGAGAAGTGGGTATCGGTGGTGACGATGTAGACCTCGGCGCCGGCCTTCTTGAACTCGGCGTAATGGTCAGCTGCGTCCTCGATCTCGGTCGGGCAGTTGAAGGTGAAGGCGGCCGGCATGAAGATCAGGACGGACCACTGGCCCTTCAGGCTGGCGTCGGAAACCTTGATGAACTCGCCGTTGTGGTACGCGTTGGCTTCGAACGGCTGGATCTGGGTGTTGATGAGAGACATCATTTTTCCTCTTGGTGAAGGGGAGCGGGTGAATCGACAGGGGCTAGGTTACCCATTCGCTGGCGATAAGAACAATGCATTGATTGCATCTATTTAATAGACACAGTCTATCGTAAGGCCATGAGCAGGCACTGAACCTTGCCGTGGCCATCCTGCAACTGGCTGTGTGACAAGGAAAATCTTCCGCAGCAGGGGAAGACGGCCGATAGCCCGTCCTTATCCCGTGGACGGGGACCTGAACGGATTCCGGTTTTCTAGAGCCGAGCCCGTGCCCGGCTGCTCCAGAAGCAGCCGAGCACGGGCCCGGCTCTACAATTGCGGAATGTCCTTCCAACCCGAACCCTCCCTGCGCCAGGTCGTGGCCGACGCCAGCGCCCGCCTTGGCGGCATCGACGCCCGCCACGAAGCCGAACTGCTGCTGCTGCACGTGCTGGAACGCCCACGCAGTTGGCTGTTCACGCATGCCACCGATCCGCTGGCTGCCGCTGACCAGGCCGCCTTCGAAGCGCTGTTGGCCCGCCGCATGGCCGGCGAGCCGATCGCCTACCTGACCGGCCGCCGCGGTTTCTGGACGCTGGACCTGGAAGTCGACCCGGCCACGCTGATTCCGCGCCCGGAAACCGAGCTGCTGGTCGAGCTGGCACTGGAGCGCCTGCCGTCAGACCAGTCGCTGCAACTGGCTGACCTCGGCACCGGCAGCGGTGCGATTGCACTGGCACTGGCCAGCGAACGGCCGCAGGCGCAGGTGCTGGCCACCGACGCCAGCCCGGGCGCGCTGGCCGTGGCTGCGCGCAACGCTGCGCGCCATGAACTGCGCAACGTCCGCTTCGCCGAAGGCGGGCACGACTGGTATGCGCCGCTGCAGGGGGCACGCTTCGACCTGATTGCCAGCAACCCGCCGTATATCGCCAGCGACGATCCTCATCTGGACCAGGGCGACCTGCGTTTTGAACCGGCTACCGCGCTGGCCTCCGGCGTGGATGGCCTGGATGACATCCGCCGCATCGTCGACGGTGGTCAGGCCCACCTGCGGCCCGGTGGCTGGTTGCTGATCGAGCACGGATGGGACCAGGGCGCGGCGATCCGCGCGTTGTTCGACGCCGCCGGTTTCGCGGAGGTGCAGACTGCGCAGGACCTTGAGCAGCGCGATCGCATCACCCTGGGCCGGCGACCGGCCTAGAATGGAGGTTCTCCTGCCCCGGCAGGGCATCACCCTGGAGCTGCAAGCATGCGTACGCTGTACCCCGCCATCACCCCCTACGACGTCGGCACCCTGAAGGTCGACGAGCGCCACACGCTGTACTTCGAGCAGTGCGGCAACCCGGACGGCAAGCCGGTGGTGATGCTGCATGGTGGCCCGGGTGGCGGCTGCAGCGACAAGATGCGCCAGTTCCACGACCCGTCGAAGTACCGCATCATCCTGTTCGACCAGCGCGGCGCTGGTCGCTCCACCCCGCACGCGGATCTGGTGGACAACACCACCTGGGACCTCGTTGCCGACATCGAGAAGCTGCGCGAGCACCTGAAGGTCGATCGCTGGCAGGTGTTCGGCGGCAGCTGGGGTTCGACCCTGGCCCTGGCCTATGCCGAAACCCATCCGCAGCGCGTGACCGAACTGGTCCTGCGCGGCATCTTCATGCTGCGTCGCTGGGAGCTGGAGTGGTTCTACCAGGAAGGTGCCAACCGCCTGTTCCCGGATGCGTGGGAGCACTACCTCAAGCCGATCCCGTCGGTGGAGCGGCATGACCTGATCTCGGCCTTCCACCGCCGCCTGACCAGCGAAGACGAAGCCACCCGCCTGGAAGCGGCCAAGGCGTGGGCAGTGTGGGAAGGTGCGACCAGCTTCCTGCACGTCGATGACGACTTCATCAACAGCCACGAAGACCCGCATTTTGCGCTGGCGTTTGCCCGCATCGAGAACCACTACTTCGTCAACGGCGGCTTCTTCGAGGTGGAAGACCAGTTGCTGCGCGACGCGCACCGCATCGCCGACATCCCGGGCGTGATCGTGCACGGCCGCTATGACGTGGTCTGCCCGCTGGCCAACGCCTGGGACCTGACCAAGGTATGGCCGAAGGCAAAGCTGGAAATCACCCCGGCGTCGGGCCATTCGGCGTTCGAGGCCGAGAACGTGGACGCGCTGGTGCGCGCGACCGATAGCTTCGCCTGATCGGTAGTGCCGGCCGCTGGCCGGTAACGCCTTACCTGTCCGTTCCGCCGCTCGCCGGCCAGCGGCCGGCGCTACCCGACAGCCAAGGCGTCGGGCCATTCGACGTTCGAGGCCGAGAACGTGGACACGCTGGTGCGCGCGACCGATAGCTTCGCCTGATCGGTAGTGCCGGCCGCTGGCCCGCAACGCCTTGCCGGTCCGTTTCCCCGCCGCCCGAGGTGGCTCGCCGGCCATTCGGCGTTCGAGGCCGAGAACGTGGACACGCTGGTGCGCGCGACCGATAGCTCCGCCTGATCGGTAGTGCCGGCCGCTGGCCGGCAACGCCTTAGCGGTCCGTTTCGCCGCCGCCCGAGGTGGCCCGCCGGCCAGCGGCCGGCGCCATTCGGCGTTCGAGGCCGAGAACGTGGACACGCTGGTGCGCGCGACCGATGGCTTCGCCTGATCGGTAGTGCCGGCCGCTGGCCGGCACCGCCTTACCGGTCCGGTTCCCCGCCGCCCGAGGTGGCTCGCCGGCCAGCGGCCGGCGCTATCCGATAGCCATGGGTGCTGCATGGCGTGGATTTACCAATCCCCGGCCAGCAACGCGTCGGCCAGCACCTGCAGCTTCGGCGAGTGCTGGCGCGACGGTGGGTAGATCAGCGACAGCGCGCGGTTGCGGCCCTCGAACGGCTGCAGCACGCGTTGCAGGCGGCCGTCAGCCAGCGCGTCGGCCACGGCGAAATCCATCACCTGCACGATGCCGATACCGGCGATGGCCGCTTCCACCAGCGGATCGCCGCTGTCGAACACCATCCGCGTCGGTGGCGTGAACTCACGCAGCTGCCCGTCCTGCAGGAACTGCCAGTCCACCAGCCGGCCACTGCGCAGGTTGCGCACCGCCAGGCAGGCATGATCCCGCAAGGCAGCCACATCGTCGGGCGAGCCACAGCGGTCGAGGTAGTCCGGGCTGGCCACCGTTACCCAGCGCAGCGGACGCAGCGGGCGTGCGACGATGCGCTGGTCGGCGATGACGCCGGTGCGCAGCGCGGCGTCGAAACCTTCCTCGACCAGATCGACCAGGCGGTCGCTGAGCACCGCCTCCACCTGCAGTTGAGGATGCCGTTGCAGCAACGGCCCCAGCAGCGGCACCAGCACCTTGCGCCCGAACATCGAGGGTGCGCTGATCTTCAGGGTGCCCGAGGGCGTGCACGGACGATCGGCCAACTGGCGTTCGGCATCCTCCAGGCCACACAACAGCGGCGCCACCTGATCGACGAACTGGCGGCCATCCGGGGTCAGCGCCACGTTGCGGGTGTTCCGCTGCAGCAGCTTCACTCCCAGCGTGGCCTCCAGCCGGCCGATCGCGCGCGAAAGCCCGGACTGGCTCAGGCCCAGCTGACCGGCGGCCACGGTGAAACTGCGCGCTTCGGCCACCTGCACCAGCATGCGCACCGCATTGAGGTCCATCGAGGTTCCATTCATGCCGAAAATCATGACAGATATGGTGGGTTGGGGGTTTATCGATTGCCCGGCATCAATGAGACTGCGCTCCCCCAACGCGCCAGACCGCCGATGCCTCCCCTCAAGTACCCGCGTTGGGCGCTGACCCTGCTGGCCACTGCCCAGCTGATCATCGCCCTGGATGCCACCATCATCTTCGTCGCCCTGCACGACATGGGCCGCGCGCTGCAGATCAACGCGCAGCAGCTGCAGTGGGTGGTCAGTGCCTACACCGTCGCGTTCGGCGGCAGCCTGCTGCTGGGTGGCCGCGCCGCCGACCTGATCGGCCGCCGCCGCTTCTACCGGCTGGGCATGCTGCTGTTCGCCCTGGCATCGCTGCTCGGCGCGCTGGCGCCGAATGCCACCCTGCTGATCATCGCGCGCGCGGCGCAGGGCATCGGTGCGGCACTGCTGTTCCCGGCCACGCTGGCGCTGATCAACACGCTGTACGCGGAAGGTCCGGTGCGCAACCGTGCGCTGGCGATCTGGAGCATGGCCAGCGCGGTGGGCCTGGCGCTGGGCACGCTGCTCGGTGGCGTGCTGACCCAGGCGTTCGGCTGGCCGGCGGTGCTGGCCGTGATCGTGCCGCTGGCCACCGCCTGCGCGGTCGCGGCCGGTGCCTGGCTGCCGGCCGACGGCCCGCGTGCGCACGGCCGTTCGTTCGACCTAGCCGGGTGCATCACCGTCACCCTCGGCGGCAGCCTGCTGGTGACCACGCTGGTGCAGGGCCCGGAATGGGGCTGGACCGCACCGGCCACGCTGGGCTGCCTGCTGCTGTCGGCGCTGCTGCTGGTGACGTTCGTGCAGATCGAACAACGCAGCCGCGATCCGCTGATGCAGTTCGCGCTGCTGCGCCTGCCCGGCCTGCGTGCCGCGCTGGGCCTGACCTTCGCCTTCATGAGCAGCTACGGCGTGCAGTACTACTTCATGGCGCTGTATTTCCAGGACGGCTACGGCTGGAGCCCATTGCAGGCCGGCCTCGCGTTCCTGCCCGCCACCGCAGTGTGCACGGTCGGCATCCAGCTGGCGGAGTGGACATTGCAGCGCTGGAGCGCGCGCAGGGTGCTGGTGGCCGGGCAGCTGGCCGGCGCCATCGGCATTGCCTGGGTTGCAGCGTCGCTGCCGCATGCAGCGAACTTCTGGCCGCTGCTGCCGGGTGTGGTGGTGATGAGCATCGGCCAGGGCATGACGTGGACCGCGATGTGGATCGTGGCCGGGCAGGGCGTGCCGGCTGCACAGCAGGGCGTGGCCTCCGGCATGGCAGCCACCGCGCAGCAGATCGGCGGTGCGCTGGGCCTGGCGGTGCTGGTGATGGTGGCCAACGCCGATGCCGGCGCCGCCGGTTCGCCGAGTGCACTGGCCGGGCTGGTGCGCGCCGAATACGGCGCCGCGTTGTTCGCCCTGCTGGGTGTGGCGATCGCACTGGGCCTGCGCCCGGCGCCGGTGGCGGTGGTGCCGGCCGCTGGCCGGCAAACACTCTGATCCAACGATCCGGAGGTTGCCGGCCAGCGGCCGGCACTACCGGTTGGGCATTGATGCACGCGCGTTCAACCCAGCGCCAGCAGCTCCGGTTGCAGCGCACTGAAGATCCGCGCCAACCGCTCGGCCCAGGCCTGCTGCCCGGCGACGCCGGCGATCAGGTCCTGGCGGATCTCCAGTTCCACGTGCACCAGGCCACGGCCTTCGCCATGCACCGGTACCGCGTAGTCGCTGGTACTGCTGACCGAATACGGTTCGTTGTCACCCACCACCAGGTCGCCTTCGTCACGCAGCGCCTGCAGCAGGGCATGCGCGAAGCGCGTGTCCCGGTGGTACAGCACGCCGGCATGCCACGGCCGCTGCGTGCCGTTCATCGCCGGGGTGAAGCTGTGCATCATCACCAGCAGGGTGGGGCGGCCGGCATCGCGGCGTACATCCAGTTCTGCGTCGATGCGCGCGTGGTAGGGCGCGTGGATCGCATCGATGCGCTGCTGGCGCTGCGCCGCCGACAGTCCGGCATTGCCCGGGACCACGGTGTGGTCGCTCACCTCCGGGATCAGCGTGGGCGAGGCCAGCGGGCGGTTGCAGTCGATCAGCAGCCGCGAATAGGTCTGTTCGATCGCCCATGCATCCAGCCGTTCGGCCAGTGCGCGGGTAGTGCCGGCGATGCCGATGTCCCAGCCGATGTGGCGATCCAGCTCGGCCTGCGCCAGTCCCAGGCCGGCCAGCGCGCGCGGCACCTGCTGCCCGGCGTGGTCGGCCAGCAGCAGGTACGGCGAAGCGCCCTGCGGCCGGTGCACGGTGTAGACCGCAGGATCGCCGGCCCCGAGCAATGCCGGCACGGGGTGCAGGTCGGCATCAGCCACGAGGGCGCCCGTCCAGGTGGTGCTCGATCATCCACAGCCCGGCCCAGAGCTTGGCATCCAGCTCGTAGCCTTCGCCCATCTTCTGTACCAGCCAGGCGGCGGCCTGGCTGCGTGGAATCTCGTGCACGGTGATGTCTTCGCTGTCATCACCGCCACCGTCGCCGATGCGGCGCAGGCCGGTGGCGCGCACGAAGGCGATCTTCTCGCTGCTGGCGCCGGAGGAGGTGGGGCCGATCATCAGCACTTCGGCATGGTCGGCGGTCCAGCCGGTTTCTTCTTCTAGCTCGCGCACGGCCGAGACTTCGATCGACTCGCCGGCGTGGATGTCGCCGACCAGGCCGGCCGGCATCTCGATGGTGGGGGCCTGCAGCGGCACGCGGAACTGTTCGACGAACAGCACCTTGTCCTCCGGGGTCACCGCGATGATGATCGCGGCCAGGCCGCCGGCGTGGGTGCGTTCGCTGTATTCCCAGGTGCCACGCACCACCATGCGCTGGTACTTGCCTTCATAGACGACACGCGGGGCTTCGGTGTTGCGCTGGCTCATGCGGGCTCGCTGGAATTGGAAAAGGAAGGAGTGGGAACGGGGTCGGCCACGCCGGCGGCACCGAACAGCCGGCGGCGGGTCATCGGGCCGAAGCGCAGGGTCTGGCACAGGCCATCGAGCAGTTCCGGGTCGGCCGGCTGGCGCAGCAGGCCGGGTTGGCTGCCCTCCAGCGGCGCGTCCAGCGCGATGGTGGTCAGCTGGCGCCAGAGCTGGGCGTGCTCGCGCTGCTCGCGCAGGCGCACGGCCATCTGTGCAGCGCCACGCAGGCGCAGGAACGGCACCTCGTCCAGGCGTTCGAACAGCGCATCCATGCTGCCGAAGTGAGCCAGCAGCACGGCGGCGGACTTGCTGCCGACACCACTGACCCCGGGAATGTTGTCCACGGCATCACCGCACAGCGCCAGGTAGTCGGCGATCTGGTGCGCGTGCACGCCGTGCCGGGCCTTCACCCCGGCCACGTCCCAGCGCTGGTTGCGGGCGTAGTCCCACTGCTCGTCGTGGTCGGCCAGCAGCTGCGACAGGTCCTTGTCGGCGGAGATGATCACCCCGCGATGGCTGCTGCGGTGGACGTGCAGGGCACTGCCGATCAGGTCGTCGGCCTCGTAGTCGTGATGGGCCAGGACCGCCAGGCCCAACGCCGCGCACAGCGCCTTGCAGTGCACGAACTGGCGCTTGAGCGCCTCCGGTGCCGGATCACGGTTGGCCTTGTAGGCCGGATACAGGCGGTGGCGGAAACCGCTGTCGAGCGCTTCGTCGAAGGCGATGGCGATGTGCTGCGGGCGCTCGCGTTCCAGCAGGTCCAGCAGGAAGCGGGCGAAGCCGTGCACGGCATTGGTCGGCCAGCCCTGCGCGTCCTGGAACTGGTCCGGCAGCGAGTGCCAGGCGCGGAACACGTAGATGCTGGCATCGACCAGGTACAGCGACGGCGGCGGTGCCGGCAGGGTCATGCCGGCGGCGTCCAGTCCCGCAGCAGGGTTGCCGGGTCGGGGCGCTCGCGCTCGGGCACGTCGGCCCTGGCGGTGCCGATGTGGATGAAGCCGGCGATGCGTTCGCCCTCGACCAGGCCCAGGTGGGCCTGCACGACCGGATCGAAGGCCATCCAGGCCGTCAGCCACTGTGCGCCGAAGCCCAGCGCCTGCGCGGCCTGCAGCAGGGCGAAGCAGACGCAGCCGGCGGTCATCAGCTGCTCCTGCTCGGGCACCTTCGGGTCCGGGCGCGGGCTGGCCACCACCACGATCACCAGCGGGGCGTGGCTGAAACGCTGGCGGTCCTTCTCGAACACGGCCTCGCCGGCATGCGGGTCGCGCTGGCGGCTGCGTTCGGCCAGGAAGTCGCCCAGAGTGTGACGTGCATCGCCGGCGATCTTCAGGAAGCGGAACGGTACGCGCTTGCCGTGGTCGGGCACGCGTACGGCCGATGCCAGCATCCGCTGCAGCGTGGCCGGGTCCGGGCCGGGCTCGCCCAGTTGCCGCGAAGGCACTGAGCGGCGGGCATCCAGGGCGAGCAGGGCAGCGGGGTCGGGCATGGAGTCTGAACCGGTCATCACGGGGGTTTGATTATAGTCGGGGTGGTCAATGACGCCGTCTGTGTCGCGTCCGGCCTCTGAATACCAAACTGTGATGAACGTCATGCCACTGACGGGGAATGAACGATCGCTTCCCCTCGCCTCGCAGGCCTTGCACGGCTTACGATACCCCTCTTGCCGGGCCGCCGGTCATGAGGTTTGAAGTGAGGACTGTTTCACTGTCCGTGACGGGCTGGCCGGCCTACCATCGACGTACCGGTACATGGGGTGTGCCGGTCGTCGCGATGTCCATGGTGTCTGTCGTACCAGAGAAGGTGGGGAGCCTTCCCGAATGATGAGCGTGCCCACACCGATGGGATCGCCGGGCCGTGACCCGGCCCAGCTCCAGCTTGCCCGGGACATGGTCCTGCCCGCGCTGTGCCAGGCCTTCGGGGCCGCACTGGCGCGTTTCGACGATGCCCTGTTCGACCGTGCCGGCAATGCCGGCTCGTCGCAGTTGCTGTTCCTGGATGCGATGCGCGAGCTGCGCCGGCGTCGCGAGGACATCGCCGGCGCCTTCGCCGGCCACCTGCAGCAGGCCTGGGCGGCATTGGCCGCCGGTGAGCCGCTGTCGGCCGAGGCGACCCTGTCCGGGCCGGCCGAGGACGGCTTGAGCCTGCTGGCCGAGCATGTGCTGGAATCACGGTTGGCGGTGCGCAATTTCGCCACCGTACTGCTGCGTGACTTCAAGCCGGTGCTGGCACGGCTGGACCGCCGCCTGGGCCGCTTGATCGGCGGCGTCGAACTGGACGCGGACCATAATCCGATCAGCCCCGAGCATCTGGGCGTGGCCATCCACGAAGCCTTTGCCGGCTGTGAACTGGCCCCGGAAGTGCATCTGGTGCTGATCAAACTGTGCGAGCGCGACCTGCGCGCACCGGTCGGCCGCATCTACGAGAAGCTGGACGAACAGCTGGCTGCGGCTGGCGTGATGTCGCAGATGGGCACTCCGCAGCGCCCACCGCCGCCGGCGCCGGATCCGCGCATGGCCGGGATGCTGGATGACCTGGTCGAGCAGCGCCACGGCGCGGGCTTCGATCCGGGCTTCAGCGATGACGAGCAGGCGGCACCGGCCTGGGCGCAGCGCTTCGCCGCCCGCTGGTCCGAGCGCCGCGGGCATATGCAGCAGCACCTGGGCGGCGATGACGGCGCCAGCGGCGAGGCCTACGCCGGCCAGCAGGGCATGCTGCTGGAAGCGCTGCACGAACTGCTGCAGCAGACCCGCCACGTGCGTGAGGACGCCACGTCTGCGGCACAGGTGGCGGTCGGCCAGCAGCGACCGCTCAGCCAGCGCGAAATGATGTCGGTGCTGTCGCTGCTGCAGGCCACGCCGAGCGCGACCCTGCGCGCGGCCATCGGCGAGGACGGCGAATCGCTGGCGCAGCGGCTGAAGAGCGAAGTGCTGTCCAGCGCCACCCAGCTTGGCGTCGATCCGGGCCAGACCCGGCTGGACCCGCAGGACGAGGACGCCATCGACCTGGTCGGCATGCTGTTCGACGTGATGCTGGACGAGCGTGAACTGGAGGGCCGCTCACGCGAACTGATCGGCCGCCTGGTGGTGCCTTTCGTCAAGGTGGCCATGCTCGACCGCCGCATGTTCGTGCAGAAGACCCATCCGGCGCGCAAGCTGCTCAACTCGCTGGCCGAGGCCTGCGAGGGCAACACCGGTGAAAGCCAGGCCGAGCGCATGCTGATGGCCAAGGTCGAAGAGATCATCGAGCGCCTGGTGGCCGAGTTCAACGAGAACCTGGCGATCTTCCTGACCCTGGAAGAGGAATTCCGCGAGTTCCTGGTGCAGCATCGCCGCCGCGTGGAAATCGCCGAGCGCCGTGCCGCCGAAACGCAGCGCGGCCAGGAAAAACTGGAAATGGCCCGCACCCGCGCCGGCGCCGAGCTGGACCGCCGTATCGGCGATGCCAGCCTGCCGCCGGCCATTGCCGAATTCCTGCGCCAGCCGTGGCAGCACCACCTGACCCTGGCGCTGCTGCGCGAGGGCGAAGAAGGCGCCTCGGTGGCCGAGGCATTGAGCCTGGGCGACGGCTTGCTGGAGGAAGTGGCCGAGGCGCGCCGCCAGATCGTCGGCAAGCCGTGGCTGCAGGCCTGGCAGCCGGTGTTGGCCAAGGTGTTTGCCAGCGTCGGTGTGCACGGCGATGCGGCCACCGGGGCGATTGACGCCCTGCATGACACGCTGCAGGGCATCGCCGAGTCGCGGCCGGAACTGCAGCGCGCGCTGCCCGAGCTGCCGCAGGTGGCGCTGCCGGCGCCGCCGGTCGCTGAATCGCCCGCGGTGGAACTGGGTGGCCAGATCGACGCCGATGATTTCGACAATGCCGATGCCGACCGCTTCCGCCGCATGGAAATCGGCAACTGGCTCGATTTCGTCGACAAGGACGGCAAGGTGCAGGCCGGCAAGCTGTCCTGGGTCAGCCCGATCTCTTCGCGCCTGCTGTTCGTCAACCGTCGCGGCGTGCGCTTCTGCGTGGCCTCGCCGGAAGAACTGGCGGTGATGGTGCGGCTGGGCCGCCTGCGCGCCCATGTGGATGATGGTGCCTTCGACAGCGCCATGCAGGGGGTGATCGACCGCCTCGACCCGGGCAGCGCCACGCTGCACTGAGCGCGGGCCGCCTGCTAGGATCGGGAAAACTCACCGATCAGCGGGGACCTGCATGGCCGTGGCGTTGCTGGGGATCAAGGAGACCGCGCCGGGCGAACGGCGCGTGGCGTTGACGCCGGAAACCGCGCGCAAACTCGGCGCGCTGGGCATAACGGTCTGGTACGAGGCTGGCGCCGGCCTGGCCGCCGGCTTCACCGATGCGGCCTATGACGATGCCGGCGCACGCGTCTTCGACGCGGGG
This sequence comes from Stenotrophomonas sp. PI_27, assembly GCF_027854495.1. Lineage (NCBI taxonomy): Bacteria > Pseudomonadati > Pseudomonadota > Gammaproteobacteria > Lysobacterales > Lysobacteraceae > Stenotrophomonas > Stenotrophomonas sp. PI_27. The sequence goes on along the minus strand of NZ_JAJNOF010000016.1, from coordinate 45,512 downwards.
CGCTGGCCCGAGATCGATATCCTGCTGTGCGTGCAGGCACCTGCGGCGGCAGTGCTGGAGCAGCTCAAGCCCGGGGCCAGCGTGGTCGGCCTGTTGACCCCGGCCAGTGATCCAGCGCTGGCGGCGCTGGCGGACAGCGACCGCCTGTACCTGTTCCCGCTGCAGCAGCTGCCGCGCACCACCCGTGCGCAGGCGATGGATGTACTCAGCTCGCAGGCCGGCATGGCCGGCTACAAGGCGGCGCTGATCGCCGCCGAGCGCGCGCCACGCTTCTTCCCGATGTTGACCACTGCCGCCGGTACCGTGCGCCCGGCCAAGGTGCTGGTGATCGGCGCCGGCGTGGCGGGCCTGCAGGCCATCGCCACCGCACGCCGTCTCGGTGCGCAGGTGGAAGGGTTCGACGTGCGCCCCGAAACCCGTGAGCAGATCCAGTCCCTGGGCGCACGCTTCCTCGATCTCGGGGTGAGTGCGGCGGGCGAGGGCGGGTACGCGCGGGCGCTGACCGATGACGAGCGCGCCGAGCAGCAGCGTCGGCTGTCCGACCACCTGCGCGGCGTGGACGTGGTGATCTGCACGGCCGCCGTGCCGGGCCGCCCGGCGCCGACGATCGTGACCGCCGCGATGGTGGAAGGCATGGCCACCGGCAGCGTGATTGTCGATCTGGCCGCCGAGAGCGGCGGCAACTGTGCACTGACCCGGCCGGGGCAGTGCATCGAGCACCAGGGCGTGACCATCGATGGCCCGCTGGGCCTGGCCAGTCGCGGTGCGACGCAGGCCAGCGAGATGTATGCGCGCAACCTGCTCAACTTCGTTGCGCTGTTCGTGCGCGAAGGCCAGCTCGGGTTCGACTGGGACGACGAGCTGCTGGCGAAGACCCGCTGGCAGGCGTGAATGACAAGGGGGCAGAGCCCTTTGCCTCTGGCAAAGGGATCTGACCCCGAACGTGCGGCGGGTCATCCCGGGGTCGGATCCCGTTGCGTCAGCAAAGGGCTCTGACCCCGTCCCCGGGGCCTTACCGCGGCTTCGCTGGCGGCGGGTTGTCGCGCACCCAGTCCCGGCGCTGCTCCGGCGTCATCTGCGACCAGCGCTCGCGCAGCGCGTCGCGCTGTGCCGGCGGCATGTCGCGCATCTGCCCGAACAGGGCGCGTGCCTGCTCGCGCTGTTCCGGGCTCATGTGCTCGAAGCGGCGCAGGCCGCGGCGGGCCTTGTCGCGTTCCTCCGGGCTCATCGATTGCCAGCGCTGGCCATGCGAGAGCATGCGCTGGCGCTGGCCCGCATCGGCACTGTTCCAGCGGTCGCGCAGCGGCGCCAGCAGGGACTCACGCTGGGATTCGCTCAGCTGCTCCCACGCAGGCAGCGTGGCGCCCGGCGCAGGGCGTGCAGCAGGCGCGGGCGCTGCGCTCTGCGCCAGCGCCGGGACGGCCGGCAGCAGCGACAGGGTCAACAGCAGCGGCAGGGTAGGCAGTCGGGACATGATTCACTCCATCGCCAGGTCGGTATCGCCCAGCCACAGGTACAGATCGGGATTCTCGTCGTACAGCGCGCTGTTGTCTTCCACCGCCGCCGTCGGCGCTACGGTCGCGGGCCCGGAATGCAGGCCCAGGCCGCTGAACTGCACGCCGACAGCCAGCGCCACCACCAGCGAACAGGCGCTGGCCAGCCACCAGCGCCCGCGCCCGCGGTGGATGGCCGTGGCGCCGTGGCGCGCCTGGCGCAGCCGCGCCAGCGTGGCCGGCGACAGCGCCTGCAGCGACTGCGCGTGCAGGCGGCGCAGGGTGTCATCGGATGGCAGGGAGCGGTTCACGGTCGGGTCTCCAGATAGTCCTGCAGCGCCTGCCGGGCGCGTGCCAGATGGGTCTTTACCGCGCCTTCGCTGCAGCCCATGGCGCGGGCGGTGGTGGCGCCGTCCAGGTCCTGCAGCACGCGCAGGGTGAAGGCTTCGCGCTGGCGGGCGGGCAGGGTGCGCAACGCCTCCACCAGCTGCTGGTACTGCTGGCGCTGTTCGTGCGCCTGCGCCGGGTCCGGGCCGGGGTCGGCCCAGTCGATCCCGCCGCCGTCGGCGTCCGGCGTGTCGCGCCAGAACGGCAGGCGGAAGCGGCGCCGGCGCTGCATGTCGATCACGCGGCGGCGCAGGATGCTCCAGAACAGCGGCGCCCATTCGGCAGCCGGCTTGTCGGCGTAGTCCAGCATGCGCAGCAGCGCATCCTGCACGGCGTCCATCGCGTCTTCGCGCTGGCGCAGGCCGGCCTCGGCGAATCGGAACGCACGCGGGCCGACATTGGCCAGGAACGCTTCCAGCGAGGCCGGCAGGGCCTCGGTCTCGGCGCTCGGGGGGACAGGGCTGCTCACCAGCACAGGGTACGGCTCCTTGCTCGGGGTCACCATCGACAACGCGTGAGCGCCGCCGCGGTTGACGCCGGGTGCGCGCGGGTTCAGCCCATGGTTATGATGGGGCGACGAAGACAGAGCAGGAGCGTTGCCAGTGAGTGACGGGTTCGTGGCGCTGTACATCTTCATGCTGGCGGCCATCGCCGGCCACGTGATCATTTCGCGGGTGCCGGTAATCCTGCACACCCCGCTGATGTCGGGCTCCAACTTCATCCACGGCATCGTGCTGATCGGTGCGATGGTGGTGCTGGGGCACGCGCAGACACCGCTGGAGAAGGCGCTGGGCTTCCTCGCCGTGGTGCTCGGTGCCGGCAATGCCGCCGGTGGCTACGTGGTCACCGCGCGCATGCTGGAAATGTTCAAGCCGAGCGCGCCCAAGGGCGACAAGGACGAACCGAAGGAGCCGCAGGCTTGAACATCAGCACCGTCGAACTGCTCGATTGGCTGGTCAAGGCCAGCTACCTGGTCGCCGCCACGCTGTTCCTGCTCGGCCTGCAGCGCATGGCCTCGCCGCTGACCGCGCGCAGCGGCATCCGCTGGGCCGGGCTGGGCATGCTGCTGGCCACCGCGGCCACCTTCTTCCTGCCCGAACTGCACAACGTGCCGTTGATCCTGGTGGCACTGCTGCTGGGCGCGGGCCTGGCCTGGTGGTCGGCCGGCAAGGTTGCCATCACCGACATGCCGCAGATGGTGGCGCTGTACAACGGCATGGGTGGTGGCTCGGCGGCGGCGATCGGTGCGGTGGAACTGCTGCGCTATGCCTTCCTGGCCCACCGCGATACCAGCCACTGGAGCGCGCAGGCGCTGGCCGACCTGGCCGCGCGCCAGCCGTCGGGCACGATGCTGCTGCTGGCGGTGGTCGGCGCGGCGATCGGTGCGGTGTCGTTGTCCGGTTCGGTGATCGCCTGGGCCAAGCTGGATGGACGCCTGGACAAGCGCGTGACCTGGCCGGGCCAGCAGGTGATGAACCTGCTGGTGGCCCTGGCGGTGGTGGTGCTGGCGATCATCGCGGCCAGTACGCTCAGCACCTGGGCGATCGTCGCTTTCTTCGTGCTGGCGCTGGCACTGGGCGTGCTGATGACGTTGCCGATCGGTGGCGCCGACATGCCGGTGGTGATCTCGCTGTACAACGCGTTCACCGGCCTGGCGGTGTCGTTCGAAGGTTATGTGCTCGGCAACGAGGCACTGATCATCGCCGGCATGATGGTCGGCGCGGCGGGCATCCTGCTGACCCGGTTGATGGCCAAGGCGATGAACCGGCCGATCCGCAATGTGCTGTTCTCCAACTTCGGCGGCGGCGCCGGTGGCGAAGCACAGGCGATCACCGGTTCGCAGAAGCCGATCGAAGCGGCCGACGTGGCTGCGATGATGGCCTTCGCCGAACGCGTGGTGATCGTGCCCGGTTACGGCATGGCCGTGGCGCAGGCCCAGCACAAGATCTGGGAACTGGCGCAGCGGCTGGGCCAGCGCGGGGTGAAGGTGAAGTTCGCCATCCACCCGGTCGCCGGGCGCATGCCCGGGCACATGAACGTGCTGCTGGCCGAAGCGGGCGTGCCCTACGACCTGATCGCCGACATGGACGATATCAACCCGGAATTCGCCAACACCGACGTGGTGCTGGTGATCGGTGCCAACGACGTGGTCAATCCGGTGGCGCGCACTGATCCGGCCAGCCCGATCTACGGCATGCCGGTGCTGGACGTGGTCAACGCGCGCAACGTGGTGGTGATCAAGCGCGGCAAGGGCACCGGCTTCGCCGGCATCGAGAATGCGCTGTTCTATGCCGACAACACCCGCATGCTGTATGGCGATGGTGCCGAAGCGGCCGCCTCGCTGGTGAGCGAACTGAAGGCGCTCGACGGCGGGCATTGAGGACCGGGGTTGGATCCCTTTCCGCAGGAAAGGGCTCTGACTCCTTTGCCGGCCAGCGGCCGGCACTACCGGATCCACGCGTGGCGGCGCCTGGCAGGTGCGGACCTGGGGCCGCACGCTTTTGCCGGCCAGCGGCCGGCACTACCGGATCCACGCGTGGTGGCCGCATCTGGTAGGTGCGGACCTGGGTCCGCACGCTTTTGCCGGCCAGCGGCCGGCGCTACCGGATCCACGCGTGGTGGCCGCACCTGGTAGGTGCGGACCTTGGTCCGCACGCTTTTGCCGGCCAGCGGCCGGCGCTACCCGCCCATCCGCGCGTGGCGTGGATCTACGCGATCAGCGCGCCAGCCAGGCGCCTACGGCAACGGCCACGGCCAGCCACAGCCATTCGATCGTGCCGTTGGCGAGGGTGATCAGGGTCCAGGCCAGGTGCGGACCCATCCGCATCGTGGCGTCCCACAGGTCCAGGCCGATCGAACCGCCCATCCAGGCGCTGGCGATGGCCCAGTTGGCCACCGCGGCCACCAGCAGGGTGCCCAGCACGACCAGGGCGACGCGCAGCCGACCCGGGCCCAGCGTGCCCAGGCGCAGCATGAACACCAGTTCCAGGGCGGCCAGCACCGCCATCCAGCCGACCTGGCGGCCGGTGATCAGCGCCAGCACCATCCAGGCGAGGGGAGCAACAAGCAGGCCCAGCAACAGCATGAGGGGCCAGAGCCAGGTCACGGTCCTGGCACGCGCGGCATTGGAGGACATCGAAGCTCCCTGAAGATCACCCACAGGATACTGTGGTTTGCCGCAGTGCACCGGCGGTGCCGGGGCGGCTGGGCTAGAATGCCGTCTTGCGTGGCCATGGCCACGGCCCCATATCGGTCCCCATGTATTCCCGTAGCAGCGAACCTGTCCACTTCGAACGCGATTGCGAGGCCGTGATGGTCCCGCAGGGCGACACCGTGACCCTGCCCGCCGGCAGCTATGGGTACATCACCCAGGCGCTGGGCGGCAGTTACTCGGTGTTCGTCGAGGGCAACCTGTTCCGCATCGCCGGCAAGGACGGCGACGCCATCGGCAAGGAAGCACCGGCACCGCTGGAGCTGCCGGCCGACGCCACCGATGAACAGGTGGAACAGCTGGTGTGGCAGCAGCTGCGCACCTGTTTCGACCCGGAAATCCCGGTCAACATCGTCGAACTGGGCCTGGTCTATGAAGTCGAGATCAAGCACCTGGACGAGGGCAAGCGCGAGATCGACGTGAAGATGACCCTGACCGCGCCGGGCTGCGGCATGGGCGAGATCCTGGTCGACGACGTGCGCAGCAAGCTCGAGATGATCCCGACGGTGGCCGAGGCCGACGTCGACCTGGTGTTCGACCCGCCGTGGAACCAGCACATGATGTCCGAGGCGGCCCGGCTCGAGACCGGCATGCTTTGACCCAGGGCCCGCAGTGACGCGGGCCCGGCACTACCCGCAACCAGAACAGGAATCCTCCGGTGTCCCAGTCCATCCCCAGCTTCGCCGTCACCCGTTCGGACCACCCGCGCAGCGCTGAAGAGCGCGCCAAGATCCTGGAGAAGCCGGGCTTCGGCCTGCACTTCACCGATCACATGGTGGAAGTGCGCTGGGACAAGGATGCCGGCTGGCACAACGCCAACGTGCGCGCCTACGGCCCGCTGCAGCTGGACCCGGCCGCGGCCGTGCTGCACTACGGCCAGGAGATCTTCGAAGGCATCAAGGCTTACCGCCATGCCGACGGTTCGATCTGGACCTTCCGCCCCGATGCCAACGGCCGTCGCCTGCAGCGTTCGGCGCAGCGCCTGGCGCTGCCGGAACTGCCGGTGGAGATCTTCGTCGAATCGCTGAAGCAGCTGATCGCCGTCGACAGCGACTGGGTGCCGTCCGCCGATGAGTCGAGCCTGTACTTCCGCCCGTTCATGATCGGCGACGAAGCCTTCCTCGGCGTGCGCGGCGCGCACAAGGCCGGCTACTACGTCATCGCCAGCCCGGCCGGCCCGTACTTCGCCAAGGGCGTGGCCCCGGTGTCGATCTGGTTGTCCACCGAATACGCGCGTGCGGCCAAGGGCGGCACCGGCGCCGCCAAGTGCGGTGGCAACTACGCGGCCTCGCTGCTGCCGCAGCAGAAGGCGCAGGCGCAGGGCTGCTCACAGGTGCTGTTCCTCGACCCGGTCGAAGGCAAGTACCTGGAAGAACTGGGCGGCATGAACGTGTTCCTGGTCTACAAGGACGGCACGCTGGTCACCCCGGAACTGTCCGGCAGCATCCTCGAGGGCATCACCCGCGAGAGCATCCTGCAGCTGGCCCGCGACCGCGGCATGAAGGTCGAAGAGCGCAAGGTCAGCATCGACGAGTGGAAGGACGGCGTGGCCTCCGGTGCGATCAGTGAAGTGTTTGCCTGCGGTACGGCGGCGGTGGTTACCCCGATCGGCCAGCTGAAGGGCGAAGGCTTCGCGGTGGGCGACATCAACGCCCCGGCCGGCGAAGTGACCATGTCGCTGCGCAAGGAGCTGACCGACATCCAGTACGGCCGCCTGCCGGACCGCCACAACTGGCTGGTCAAGCTGGGCTGATCGCCCACGCTCAACTGGAGAGCCGAGCCTACGCTTGGCGGCGTTGTTCCTGGAAAGCCCGTCCCTGTGACGGGCTTTCTGCGTTGTGGGGCCTCCAGATCGCTGCAGAGGACTGCTTGACGCAAATAGGTTTGCAGTGCAAACTATATTCAAGTGGCCACGATGGAGCGTGTCATGCAGCAGCCGTCCGTCATTGATCCTTCCTCGCGCCTGCAGGCGTTGACCCGTGAATACTCGCGTTACTCGCGCAGTGCCGGTGGCCTGTCGGCGATCGCGGGTGGTGTCGCCTGTCTGGCCTCCTTCCTTGCGGGCGCGCTGTTGCCGACCACCCTGGCACTGCGCGTCGCGCTGATCGCCGTCCCGGTGCTGTGGATCGTTGGCAAGCAATGGCTGGCGCGCCGCTACTACCAGCGGCTGGGCCAGGTCGAGGAGCAGGTGACGCCGGCCGAGCGCAACTTCCAGCGCTTCTTCATCGCCTTCACCGCCTTGGTGAGCGTGCTGGTGATCGGCAGCGTGCTGCCCAGGCTGGCGCCGATGGGTGAATTGCCCTGGGATCTGCGCGCCATCGGCTACCTGGCCGTGGTGGCGCTGCTGCCCTGGGTAGTGTGGCGCTGGCTGCGTACACCGCTGGAGTTCATCGTGGGTGTGTTCCTGCTGTGCCAGGCCGCGCTGGCCTTCACCGGGCAGACCTACGGTTTCGGGCTGAGCACTGCGGTGTTCCCACTGGCGTCCATTGCGCTGATCGTGGTCGGCTGGCGTGACCACCAGCGGTTCCACCGCCTGCAGGCGGAAATGCGCGCGTTCATGGCCGGACGGACGTTCGTCGAATGACCCGCTTGCCTGATTCGCGCGCGCTGCTCCAGCTCGACCGCCTGATCCACGAACCGGCGCGCCTGCTGATCCTGTCGATCCTGGCCGGCGCCGAGTCTGCCGAGTTCGGCTTTGTCGAACATCTCAGCGGGCTGAGCAAGGGCAACCTGTCCAGCCATCTGAGCAAGCTGGAGGCAGCCGGCCTGGTCGCCATCGAAAAGTCGTTCCGCGGCAAGCGCCCGCTGACCACCCTGCAGTTGACGCCACTGGGGCGCACCGCCCTGGCCGAGTACCGCACTCAGCTGGCGGCGATCGTCGCCGGCATTCCCGATCCGGATCGAAAGGACGCCTGACATGACATTGCTCCCGCGCCTGTTTGCAGTTCTGGTTGTTTCCTTCTCTGCCCTCACCGGTGCCGCCGCGGCCACAGATCCGCGCCAGCAGGGAGCCACGCTGACCGCGCAGTTCTATGAAGGCCACATCGACGCCTTGTGGGAACGGATGACGCCACAGATGCGGGCGGGGCTGCAGTCCCCGCAGAACCTGGTGGCGCTGCGCGAGCAGGTGCTGGCAGGCTGGGGCGCAGAAACCGAGCTGGTCAGCGAGAAGGTCGAGAAGGCTGAGGGATACGACACCTATCTGCGGCAGGCACGCTTCGCCAAGAGCCAGGCCATCATCCAGGTGCTGTGGGCTATCGACGCTGACGGGCGGATCGGCGGCTTCTACATCCGCCCGCTACAGACCACGCCGCCGCAGGCCGCGGCGAGCGGGTTCCTTGACTACCAGACCCGCACACGGCTGCAACTGCCGTTCAAAGATGAATTCTTCGTGTTCTGGGGCGGCCGCAGTGTCGAACAGAACTACCATGCGGCCCACGCCGGCCAGCGCTTCGCGATGGACCTGCTGGTGGTCCGCGATGGCCGTTCCCATGGTGGAGAGGGTCAGCGCAACGAGGACTATTTCTGCTTTGGCCGGCCAATCCTCGCGCCGGCCGACGGCACGGTGGTGGAGGTGGTCGAGGGCGTCGCCGACAACGTGCCAGGCCAGATGAACGCTGCCCAGCTCACCGGCAACCGCGTCATCCTCGATCACGGCAATGACGAGTACTCGGTGCTGGCGCACCTGCGCCAGGGCAGCGTGCGCGTTGCACAGGGGCAGGTCGTCCGCAGCGGCACGCACCTCGGTGACTGTGGGAACAGCGGCAATTCCTCCGAACCGCACCTGCACTACCAGCTGCAGGCCGGGCCTGCGTTCGGGGTCAGCGCGGCGCTGCCGGCCCAGTTCTCCGGCTATGTGGCCGACGGCCAGCCGGTCGCGCGCGGCGAACCGGTCAAGGGGCAGCACATCCGGCCTGGCGGCGCTGCACACATCGAATAGTCCCTGCACTCGAACGGGGCAGCACGAGGGCCGCGCCGATGCTGCGCGGCCATCGGCGTGGAAGTGCACGCCGATGTCGGCAAAGTCATCGGCGGACAGGACAACGCCCAGTCAGGTGCGTTCAGGGCGTGAGAAAGTCCTTCACCTTCACAAACCCTCGACCCGAAAAGTCTCATATCAGACATTTCATCTTGCTGAAAAGACGCTGAAAATCTTGTGGTGTCCGCTTTTGGTCATTAGCGTCATGTGCACGGCGGATCGATAGGGGGATCCGCTGGCCCGCCGGACTTCGAACCTCGCCAACGCAAGCCAGCCCAGGGTTCGGGCCGGTGCTTCTGCCGATTCCGGCATTCACACCACTAGAAAGGGAAATACGATGTCCCAGGTAACGCAACCGCGTGTGCGTCGAGTGTGGGTGGTCCTTGGTGCGTCCGTTCTGTCATCGCTGCTGCTGGCCACGCCTGCGCTGGCCGGTGACGTCCAGCTCAGCGGCCTGCAGTCCGCGCCGACGCACCAGCGCTTCATCGTGAAGTACCGCGACGGCAGTGCGCCGGTGGCCAACACCACTGCGCTGGCGTCTTCGCTGAAGAGTGCCGCCGCCGGCCTGGCCAGCAGCCAGGGGCGCGCGCTGGGCCTGCAGGAAGTCCGCAAGCTGGCCGTAGGCCCGACCCTGGTCAGGACCGATCGCCCGCTCGACCAGGCCGAATCCGAGCTGCTGATGCGCAAGCTCGCTGCCGACCCGAACGTGGAATACGTCGAAGTCGACCAGATCATGCGTGCGACGCTGACCCCGAACGACACCCGCTTCAGTGAACAGTGGGGCTTCGGTACCTCCAATGCGTCGATCAACGTGCAGCCGGCCTGGGACAAGGCCACCGGCACCGGCGTCGTGGTGGCCGTGATCGACACCGGCATCACCAACCATCCCGATCTCAACGCCAACATCCTGCCCGGCTATGACTTCATCAGCGACGCTGCGATGGCGCGCGATGGCGGCGGCCGCGACAGCAACCCGAACGACGAAGGCGACTGGTATGGCGCCAACGAGTGCGGCTCGGGCATCCCGGCGTCCAACTCCAGCTGGCACGGCACCCACGTCGCCGGCACCGTGGCGGCGGTGACCAACAACAGCACCGGCGTGGCCGGCACGGCGTTCAACGCCAAGGTCGTCCCGGTGCGCGTGCTCGGCAAGTGCGGCGGCTATACCTCCGACATCGCCGATGCCATCGTGTGGGCCTCCGGCGGCACCGTCAGTGGCGTGCCGGCCAATGCCAATCCGGCGGAAGTCATCAACATGTCGCTGGGCGGCGGCGGCACCTGCTCGGCCACCTACCAGAACGCGATCAACGGCGCGGTCAGCCGCGGCACCACCGTGGTGGTCGCCGCTGGCAACAGCAACACCAACGTGTCCTCGTCGGTGCCGGCCAACTGCGCCAATGTGATCGCAGTAGCGGCCACGACCTCGGCCGGTGCGCGGGCCAGCTTCTCCAACTATGGTGCCGGCATCGACATTTCCGGTCCGGGCCAGAGCATCCTGTCCACCCTCAACACCGGCACCACCACGCCGGGCAGCGCCAGCTACGCGTCCTACAACGGCACCTCGATGGCGGCCCCGCATGTGGCCGGTGTGGTTGCACTGATGCAGTCGGTGGCGCCGAGCCCGCTGAGCCCGGCGCAGGTCGAGAGCATCATCAAGAGCACCGCACGCCCGCTGCCGGGCGCCTGCTCGGGGGGCTGCGGCGCCGGCATCATCGACGCCAACGCGGCGGTCACCGCAGCGATCAACGGCGGTGGCAACCCGAACCCGGGTGGCAACGTGCTGCAGAACAATGTGCCGGTGACCGGCCTGGGCGCTGCGACCGGTGCCGAGCTGAACTACACCGTCGCCGTCCCGGCCGGCAGCACCCAGCTGCGCGTGGCGATCAGTGGCGGCAGCGGCGATGCCGACCTGTACGTGCGCCAGGGCAGTGCCCCGACCGATACCACCTACACCTGCCGCCCGTACCTGAGTGGCAACAGCGAGACCTGCACCATCAACAGTCCCGCCGCCGGGACCTGGTACGTGCGGGTGAAGGCGTACAGCACCTTCTCGGGCGTGACCCTCAGCGCCCAGTACTGAGCCCAAGACCCTCTCCAAGGGCACGCCCTGGCTTCGGCCGGGGCGTTTTTTCCTGGGTGGATGCCGACCCTGGTCGGCGCCCTGTTCCTCAGACCGACTCGAAGCGGTTGGCCGCCACGTTCTTGCGCACGTGCTGCGGGTCGAAGATCCGCCCGTTCATCGCGATGTACACGCCGCTCGGCAGCGACTGCACCGCACCGATCGCACAGCCGATGTTGAACTCGGCATCCGAGCCGCGGAAGCGGGCCGGGCTCAGCGCGCCGGTCATCACGATGGTCTTGTCCGGGATCGTCGCCAGCACCTTGCCGGTCTGCACCATCGAGTCGGTGCCATGGGTCACCAGCACGTGCCGGGTCGGCTGCGCGGCGATGGTGGCACGGATCAGCTCGCGGTCCTCGTCGTTGATGTGCAGCGAATCCTTGCGCAGGATCGGGATCACGTTGAAGCGGAACGTCACGCCCAGCTCGCGCAGGATCATGCCGATCTGCGGATCGCCGATCTGGTAGTCCGACTTGTCGTCGAAGTAGATCTTGTCGATCGTGCCACCGGTGGTGACGACCAGGAGCTCTTCCATCATGTGCATGCGCGAAACCAGGACAGGGACTGCGGCGCGGGGCCAGGAATGCAGATGATAAGGCCCTGCGCGCGCAGCGTCAGCGCCGCTTGCCGAAGCGGGCGCGCAGGCCGGGCAGGCTGGCGCTGAAGATCACCAGCAGCGCCAGCGCGATCTCGATCAGTGCCAGCCAGCGTGTTTCCGGGTGGCTCCAGGCGCTCATCACGCCGTGGCTGAACCAGCCCAGCGCCAGCACCGAGGCCCAGAAGCCGGCCTTGCGCCAGCCCAGGCGCACGGCGATGGCCAGTGCCAGCGGTGGGGCGGTGAACACCAGCTGGGTGGCCAGCCAGTGCCTGTCATTGATGAACCAGCCGGCGAACAGCGCGGCCAGCGCCATCAGGGCCAGCAGCAGCACCGTGCGCGGCGCCCGGCTCATCGGGCCAACCGCTGCGCGATGTCGGCCACCCGGCGCCCCAGCGCGCGCGCCAGCACCGCTTCGTCGTCGGTCGGCTGCGGATCGTCGGCGGCACCGGCCACATGGCTTGCGCCGTAGGGCGTACCGCCGCTGGTGGTATGGCTCAGCGCCGGCTCGGTGAACGGGATGCCGACGATCACGCAGCCGTGGTGCAGCAGTGGCACCTGCATCGACAGCAGGGTCGACTCCTGCCCGCCGTGCATTGACGCGGTGGAGGTGAACACGCCCGCCGGTTTGCCGGACAGGGTGCCGTTGACCCATTCGGCGCCCAGCCCGTCCAGGAAGTGCTTGACCGGCGCGGCCATGTTGCCGAAGCGGGTGGGGCTGCCCAGCAGCAGGCCCTGGCAGTCGGCCAGGTCCTGCACGCTCACGTAGGGCGCGCCATCGTCGGGTACCGGTGGCTGCGCGGTCTGGGTCACGGCAGCCACCGGCGGCACCGTGCGCAGGCGCGCGGTCATGCCCGGCACTTCGCCGATGCCCCGCGCGATCTGGCGCGCCAGCCGTGCCACCGAACCGCCCCGGCTGTAGTACAGCACCAGAATCTCGCCCATCGTGCCCGCTTCTCCTCGTCGTGTGGCCGCCAGTATGGCTATCCTGCGAGCATTCCGCATCGGGTACCCTTTCGCCGATGGAACCTTTGGATACGCTCAACCTGTGGATGGAGCGCGCGCGGGATCGCGCACGGGCCATCAGCTTCGGCCGCTTCCTGTGGCACCGCTTCCTCGACGACCGCCTGTTCCAGGCAGCGGCGGCGCTGGCGTACACCACGGTGTTCGCGCTGGTGCCGCTGGCAATCGTGGTGTTCGGTGTGCTGTCGGCCTTCCCCGTCTTCGACCGCTGGAGCGACCAGCTCAGCGACTACGTGTTCTCCAACTTCGTGCCCTCCGCGGCACGTGCCGCCGAAGGCTACCTGCGGCAGTTCTCGGCCAGTGCCGGGCAGCTGACGGCGGCCGGCTTCATCGCGCTGGTGGTATCGCTGCTGATCACGCTCAACAGCGTGGAAGAGACCTTCAACCAGATCTGGCGGGTCGGCTCGACCCGGCCCAAGCTGACCCGCTTCCTGGTCTACTGGACCGTGCTGACCCTGGGCGCGATGCTTGCCGCTGCGTCTCTGGCCGTATCGGCGCGGGTGTTCGCCATGCCGTTGTTCGGTACCCAGGAGGGCCGGTGGCTGGCCGAACTGGCGCTGCGGCTGGCGCCGATCCTGATCGAGTTCGTCTGCATCACGCTGATGTTCCGGGTGGTGCCGCACCACACGGTGAAATGGCGGCATGCCGTGCCCGGCGCGATCCTGGCGGCGGTCATCCTGGAACTGGTGAAGTGGGGCATCGGTGCCTATCTGGGCAGCTTCCAGTCCTACCAGAAGCTGTATGGCACGGTGGCGTTCGTGCCGATCCTGCTGCTGTGGATCTACCTGTGCTGGGTGGCGGTGCTGCTGGGGGCGTCGCTGGCTTCGTCGATGGCCGCCTTCCGCTACCAGCCGGTGGAACTGCGCCTGCCGCAGGGCTATGAGTTCTATGGACTGCTGCGCCTGCTCGGCCGCTTCCAGCATGCACGGGCCAAGGGCAAAGGCCTGGCCGATGACGAGATCCTGCGGCTGGAGCCGATGCTGACCGATTCGCTGCTGCAGGACCTGATCTGCAACCTGCAGGAGATCGACCTGCTGCGCCGCGATGAGCGCGGCGAGTGGCTGCTGTCACGCGACCTGGACCAGGTCAGCCTGGCCGATCTGTACGAATGCACCCAGCTGCGCATCCCGGTGGCCGAGCAGCATCTGCCGTACCGTGACGACAGCCTGGGCCGTGCCGCGTTGGCGGCGCTGGACGATCTGCGGCTGCCCCTGCGCGAACGCCTGAAGCGCCGGGTCAGCGATATCTATACCGATTCTGGAGACATGCCATGACCCGCAAGACCCCGTTGCCGCTGCTGCTTCCAGTGGCCCTGATGCTGGCCCTGGCGGCCTGCAAGCCGGCCCAGGAACCGGGGCCGGCCAGCAGCCAGCCGCCGTCGCAGGCGCCCACCCCGAGTGCCCCGGCACCTGCGGAGGAGACGCCAGCCGAGCGCACCACGGCCGAGTTCCCGACACTGAAGATGAAGGCGGTGGACGGCAGCGACTACGACCTGGCCGCGCATCGCGGGAAGTGGGTGGTGGTGAACTTCTGGGCCACCTGGTGCGCGCCGTGCCGCAAGGAGATGCCCGAGCTGTCGGCGTTGCATGCGATGCGCAGCAACATCGAAGTGGTCGGCCTGGCCTATGAGGACATCGCGGCACCGGAAATGCAGTCGTTCCTGGCCAAGCATCCGGTGACCTATCCGATCGTCATCGTGGATCCGTTCGAGCCGCCGGCGGACTTCGCCACACCGCGCGGCCTGCCGCTGACGCATCTGCTGGACCCGCAGGGCAAGCTGGCGCATACGTTCCTTGGCCCGGTGACCGCCGCCGACATCGAAAAGCAGATCGCTGCTGCCAAGTAATGGGGTTGGGCGGCAGGGCCTGCGGCCCTGCACCCGCGGTAGTGCCGGCCGCTGGCCGGCAGCAACAGCGGGCTATCCGTGGGATGGCGGGGCGGTGTCGGAGTGCGGGGACGCTGCAAGTACGTCCCTGTAAGCTTGGCAGCCGCATCCATGCGGCTGACACCCCGCACTCCGACACCGCCCCACCTCTGACAGATTTCTGCGATCTGGTAGATCCACGCCGTGCGTGGATGAATTTCTGTCAGATATCGAAATCAATCTGGGGTCGGATCCGTTTTCCTGCGGAAAACGGATCCGACCCCATGCCATTCCGACAGCTCGCAAGAATCTGTCGAAGGCGGGGTGGGTCCGGTTGAGGGGGCGTGAGCCGCATGGGCGCGAGGCATGCCTCGGGCGGGTTGGGCAGGACGCCCAACCCCGGTCTTGCCGTGTGCGCAGGACAGCGCACACGAGCAAGCTGCGACCGAGCTTACAGGGACGTACTTGCAGCGTCCCCCGCAACCGGACTCACCCCGCCATCCCTTAGGAAGCCCGCCGTTGCTGTTGCTTCGGCTGTTGCTGTTGCTGCCGGCCAGCGGCCGGCACTACCGCAGGTGCAGGGCCGCAGGCCCTGCCGACCCACCCTAGTCCTCGACCGGGAAGTCCTCGATCGGCTTCAGCACATCGTAGTGCTCGCGATGCAGCTTGCCCTTCAGCTTCGGCAGCTCCGGCAACGGCGCATCCACGCGCGTGTCCGGCAACCGGTCCAGCAGGTTGCGCACCAGCGTCAACCGGCCCAGCCGCTGGTCATTGAAATCCACCAGCGTCCACGGCGCCGCCTCGCGATGCGTCGCGCGCAGCATCGCCTCGCGGGCTTCGGTATAGGCGCTGTACTTGCTGCGCGATTTCAGGTCGACCGGGGACAGCTTCCAGCCCTTCAGTGGATCGAGATGGCGCTCGGCGAAGCGCTTTTCCTGCTGCTCCTGGTCCACGCACAGCCAGTACTTGAACAGCAGGATGCCGTCATCCACCAGCAGCTGCTCGAACACCGGTGCCTGGCGCAGGAACTGCTGGTACTCGGTTTCGCTGCAATAGCCCATCACCCGCTCGACGCCCGCGCGGTTGTACCAGCTGCGGTCCATCAGCACGATCTCGCCGGCGGCGGGAAGATGCGAGGCATAGCGCTGGAAATACCACTGCGTGGCTTCGCGGTCGGTAGGCTTGGGCAACGCCACCACCCGGCATTGGCGCGGGTTGAGATGCTGGCTGATGGCCTGGATCGCGCCGCCCTTGCCTGCCGTGTCCCGTCCCTCGAACAGCACCAGCAGGCGTTGCCCGCTGTGCTGCACCCAGCGCGCCATCGCGGTCAGTTCCAGCTGCAGCGGCAGCAGCAGTTCGTCGTAGTCCTTGCGCTTGAGCTTGGCCATCGTCACACCACGCGGGGAGGAAGCCCGAGCGTAGCGCAGCGGTGGCTCAGGCGATGTCGACGCCCTGCCAGCCCTGCTCGCCGGCCAGTCGCTGCAGCAGCGCCGACAGGTCGCGGGCGAACCCGGCCATGTCGAACAGGCCACTGCGGTCGCGCGCCTGCGCCAGCTCGGCGCGCAGCGCGGCCAGGGCCGATGGGTCGTTGCCCAATGCGCTGGCGGCGGCGATGAACGCCGCATCGTCGACAACATTCATCCGCGAAAGACCCAGATGATGGTTGAGGCTGCCGGCCACGCGCGCGGCGAAGGTATCGCCCGGGCAGGTCAGCACCGGGCAGCCGGCCCACAGCGCATCGGAAGCGGTGGTGTGCGCGTTGTACGGATGCGTGTCGAGGAACAGGTCGGCCAGTTGATACCGGGCCAGGTACTGCGGGTGTGGCAGCTTGGCCATGAACACCAGGCGCGCCGGATCCACGCCCGCCGCCTGCGCGGCAGCGCGCAGGCGGGCGTCGGCCTGGCCCGGGCCGGACAGCAGCCACAGCACGCTGCCAGGCACCGCCTGCAGCACGGCGAACGCGCGGCCCATGCTGCGCGGGTTGAGCTTGTAGCTGTTGTTGAAGCAGCAGAACACCACGCCCTGTGCGGGCAGGCCGCACTCGGCGCGGGACGGGGACGGCTCCAGCGTGCGGGTGTTGTCCGAGGGCTGGAAGGCCCGTGACAGGCGCAGGACGCGTTCGCTGAAGTGCGGTTCCAGCGATGCCGGCAGCACGAATTCATCGGCGACCACGGCGTCCAGCCAGCGCGCGCCCGAGGTGCCGGGGTAGGCCAGCCAGTTCAGCTGCAACGGGGCCGGGCGCATGGCCAGCACTTCGGGCGTGCCTCCGCCGCCCCAGCCGCGCAGATCGAACAGCAGGTCGATGCCCTGCGCACGGATGCGGGCCGCGATGTCGGCATGCCGCAGCGCGGCCACGTCATGCAGGCGGGTCGCGGCCTGCAGGCGGTCGCGGATGCGGCTGCCATCGGCGCGGTTCAGCGCGAACAGGTGCAGTTGCAGTGCCGGGTCATGACGCAGGTGTTCGAGCAGGGCCACGGTCAGCAGCCCGGTGGGATGGGCACCGAAGCCATTGGAAAGGAAGCCGACGCGCAACGGGCCGCGCGTGCGCATCTTCACCGCTGGCAAGGGCCGCACCGAGCCGGCGATGACAGCGGCGCGCGCCCGTGCACAGGCCAGCTGCTCGGCCGCGCTGGCGTCTTCACTGAGAAAGGCGAAGGGTTCCACCGCACCCTGCCCGGAAGCGAGCGCGGCGCGTACCTGCGTGGACAGCGCGTCCACGTCCTGCCAGTCACACAGGCGGCGCTGCCAGGCCAGGCGCTGGGCCGCGATGTAGGGCTCGTCGGGCATCAGCGCATGCGCGCGGCGATAGGCCGCTGCCGCGCCCTCGGCATCATCGGCATCTTCCAGTGCATGCCCCAGCCACAGCGCGATGCCCGGGTGCTGCGGCGCCAATGCCGAGGCCTGGCCGAGCAGCGCCGCCGCGTCGGCATGCGCGCCGGCCATCCAGGCCACGCGGCCCAGGCGCGCCAGTGCCTCGGGGTGGTTCGGGCGCAGCTGCAATGCACGTCGTGCGGCCTGCTCGCCGGCGGCGATGTCGCCGGCTTCCAGCTCCACGTCGGCCAGCATCACCCAGGCGACGAAGTCACCGGGCTGGCGTGCGATCGCCTGCTGCAGGTGCTGCCGCTGCTGCCAGGCCGACATCGTGCTCAGCCCGCCGACAGCTGGGCCAGGGCATCGACCTGGTGTTCGTGGCTGAGCCGCTGCAGCAGCGGGTCGAGGTCGCCGGCGAGGATGTTGGGCAGGTCGTACAGGGTCAGGCCTTCCACGCGATGGTCGGTGATCCGGCCCTGCGGGAAGTTGTAGGTGCGGATGCGCTGGCTGCGGTCGCCGCTGCCGACCTGCAGGCGCCGCGATTCGGCCTGCGCGGCGTCCTGGCGCTGGCGCTCGGCATCGAGCAGCTGCGCCTTCAGGCGCTTCATCGCCTTGTCGCGGTTGGCGTGCTGGCTGCGCTCGGTCTGGCACTCCACCACCACGCCGGTCGGCACGTGGGTGATGCGGATCGCCGATTCGGTCTTGTTGACGTGCTGGCCACCGGCGCCGGACGAGCGGAACGTATCCACCTTCAGGTCGGCCGGGTTGATGACGATGTCATCGACCTCGTCGGCCTCGGGAATGATCGCCACAGTCGCCGCCGAGGTGTGGATGCGGCCCTGTGATTCGGTGGCCGGCACGCGCTGCACGCGATGCGTGCCCGATTCGAACTTCAGGCGCGAGAACGCACCGCGGCCGACCACGCGCGCCACCACTTCCTTGTAGCCCCCATGCTCACCCGGGCTGTCCGATTCGATCTCGACCTTCCAGCCCTGGCGTTCGGCATAGCGGGCGTACATGCGGAACAGGTCGCCGGCGAAGATCGCCGCCTCATCGCCGCCGGTGCCGGCGCGCACTTCCAGGAACAGGTTGCCGTCGTCGCGTGGGTCACGCGGCACCAGCAGCAGCGCAAGCTCCTGCTCCAGTGCCTGCAGGCGCGCCTGCGCGGCGGCGATTTCCTCCTCGGCCAGCTCGCGCAGGTCGGGGTCGGCGCGCATGCCTTCGGCGGCGGCCAGGTCGGCCTTGGCACGGGCTTCGTCGGCCAGTGCAGTGGCGACCGGTTCAAGTTGGGCGAATTCGCGCGAAAGGTCGCGGAAACGGGTGTTGTCGGCGACCACGTCGGGTTCGGCGAGCAGGCGTTCCAGTTCTTCGCGGCGCTCGGCCAGCGCTTCCAGCTTACGGCGCAGGGTCGGCGTCATCGGGTCTCACGGGTGGGTGGCGGTAACCCGGCGTGGCCGGGAACAGGCGCTCGGCGGCGCGGGTCAGGTCGGCATCGCCGCTCAGCGCGGCCGCGCGCAGGGCGGCGGTCGGCGGATGCAGCAGGCGGTTGGTCAGGCCATGGGCCAGCAGTTCCAGCACTTCGTCGGCGGGCTTGCCGTTGGCCAGCTGCTGGCGCGCACGCTCCAGCAGCTCGGCGCGGGTGGCTTCGCCAAACGCGCGCAGCTGCCGCAGCGGTGCCTGGTGGGCGCTGGCCTGCTGGGTCTCGATGAAACGCGACACCTGCAGGTCGATGATCGCCTCGGCCTCGGCGGCGGCCTCGCGGCGGCCACGACGGTTGTCTTCCACCGCGCGTTCCAGGTCATCGACGGTGTAGAGGAAGGCGTCGTTGAGCGTGCCGACCTCGGCTTCGATGTCGCGCGGCACGGCCAGGTCGAACAGCAGCATCGGCTTGTGCCGGCGCGCGCGCAGGGCCTTGGCCACCATCTCGCGATGGATCACCGGTTCGCGCGCGGCGGTGGCCGAGAACACGATGTCGGCCTCGCCGAGGTGGCGATCCAGTTCGGTCAGCGGCAACGCCACGCCGCCATGGCGGCTGGCCAGTTCCTGCGCGTGGGCCAGGGTGCGGTTGGCGATCAGCAGCCGCCGTACCTTGCCTTCACTCAGGTGCCGTGCAGCCAGTTCGATGGTCTCGCCCGCACCGACCAGCAGGACGGTGGAGTCGTCCAGCCGGGCGAACGCGTTCTGTGCCAGGCGCACGGCCGCCGAGGCCACCGACACCGGGTTGGTGCCGATCTGGGTATCGGTGCGCGCACGCTTGGCCACCGAGAAGGTCTGCTGGAACAGGCGGTCCAGGCGTTGGCCGAGCAGTCCGTGGTCGCGCGCCGTCGACCAGGCCTCCTTCACCTGGCCGAGGATCTGCGGCTCGCCCAGCACCATCGAGTCCAGGCCGGTGGCGACCCGGAACAGGTGGCGCACGGCTTCGGCATCGGCGTGCTGGTACAGATAGCCCTGCAGGTCGCCGGCCTGGCTGTGCAGCCACTGGTCCAGCGCCTGCGCCGACTCGGCCACGGCGTACAGCTCGGTGCGGTTGCAGGTGGACAGCAGGACCGCCTCGGCAATCTGCGGGGTGTCGCGCAGCGAACCCAGCGCACGCGGCAACGCCTCACCGGCGAAGGCCGCGCGCTCGCGCAGCTCCACCGGTGCGGTCTGGTGATTCAGTCCGAGCACCCACAGGGTCATTGTTCAGTTGCTTGCGATAAGCTGCTGGCCATTGGACGACATTTTAAGGCCCCGATGCCGACGATGCCCGCATTGATTCGCATCCCCAGTGTTCTGCTGCTGTCCCTGGCCTGCGCCCAGGCCATGGCGGCAGCGCCGGCCAAGGCGCCTGTACGGGGCCCGGCCACTGAGGAACTGGCGCTGGAACCGGTGATGGCCGGCGAGTTCGCGCTGCAGGCCGGCAAGCTGGCCGAGGCCGCGCGCTGGTACCTGCAGGCGGCCCAGCAGACCGACGGCGATGCAGGGCTGGCCGAGCGCGCCACCCGTATTTCGATGCTGGCCAACGATGACGCCAGTGCCGCCAAGGGCCTGGCCCTGTGGCAGCAGCGTGCGCCGGATTCGTTGACCCTGCGCAGCGCCGCCGGTGCGCTGGCCATGCGCCAGGGCGATGTGAAGGCGGCCCGCAGCGCGTTGCAGGCCCTGCTGGCCGACCCCGACGAGCGCGGCTGGAAGTTCGCCCTGGCCGCACTCATCGGCGGTGGCCGCGACCCGGCGGTGCCGGCGCAGGTGCTGGGCGAGCTGGTCGATGCCAATGCGATTCCAGCGAAGATCGAGGCCTGGCAGGAGTTCGGCCGTCTCGCCCTGCGCATGGACAAGCCCGAACTGGCGCGTCGCATGATCGATGAAGTGGTCAAGCGCTTCCCCGAAGAACCGCGTGTGGCGCTGCTGCGTGCCAGCCAGCTGCAGCAGGCCGGCGAGACCGACAAGGCCCTGTCGCTGCTGCACGACGTCGAACCGAAGACCCGCCAGGACCCCGAGCTGCGCAACGCGGTGGCCATCGCCTATGACAGCCTCGGCCAGCCGGCTGCGGCCGAGCGTGTGCTGGCGTTCGGCCCGCAGGACGTGCAGACCTGGGGCATGCGCGCCTCGCTGCTGGCCAAGCAGGGCGACAAGGCGGCGCTGTCCAACCTGTACAACGAACTGTCGCGGCAGGCGGCCAAGCCGGACCCGGCGCAGCGCCTGTTGCTTGGCAAGATCGCCGAGTACCTGAAGCGCTACCCCGAAGCGGTGCAGTGGTACCACAGCGTGCCCGGCGGTGATGAACTGAGCGAGGCGCGCCTGCGTGCGGCCAACGCCCAGGCCCTGGCCGGGCGCCTGCCGCAGGCCCTGGATGAAGTGCACGCGATCCAGTCCGACGCAGTGGTCGACGACGATGTGCGCCGTGACGCCTATCTGCTGGAAGCCGAACTGCGCCAGCGTGGCGACGACAGCGCCGGTGAACTGGATGCGCTGGCCCGCGGCCTGGCCGCCTACCCGGATGACAACGGCCTGCTGTACGCACGTGCGCTCACCTGGGAGCGCCGCGACGACATCCCGCGCGCCGAGGCCGACCTGCGCAAGATTCTGGTGACCGACCCGGAAAACGTGCCGGCGCTGAACGCGCTGGGCTACACCCTGGCCGACCGTACCGGCCGCCTGCAGGAGGCGCTGGAGCTGATCGACCGCGCCCGCGTGGCCGAGCCGGACAACGCCGCCATCGTCGACAGCTATGGCTGGGTGCTGTATCGCCTGGGTCGCAAGGAAGAGGCACTGGTGCAGCTGCGCCGGGCCTGGACCCTGGCCAAAGACCCGGAGATCGCCGCCCATGTCGGTGAAGTGCTGTGGGTGCTGGGCAAGCATGACGAGGCCCGCCATTTCTTCGACGAAGCGGCCAAGCTCGATCCTGAAAACCGCGCGCTGCTGCGCGCCCGCGAGAAATTCAATCCATGAGTGTTTCCCTGATCCGGCCGCTGCTGCTGGCGGCTGCGACCCTGGCGGTGACCGCCTGTACCAGCGTGGGTACGCAGAAGACCGCGCCACCGGCGGTGGTCCAGACGGTTTCGGCCGAAGCGGCACAGGCCGAAGCGGCCCGCGTGGCGGCGCTGCACGCGCAGCCGGAGTGGGCCTTCCAGGGCCGGGTCGCGGTCAGCAAGGGCAAGGACGGCGGCAGCGGTCGCATTGACTGGAAACAGGACGGCCGCCGCTACGTGGTCGAACTGAGCGCGCCGGTGACCCGGCAGAGCTGGAAGCTGACCGGCGACACCCATTCCGAAGCCGGCCGCCTGGAAGGGCTGTCCGGCGGTCCGCGTGATGGCGAGGACGCCCAGCAGCTGCTGCTGGAGGCGACCGGCTGGGACATCCCGGTCAACCAGCTGCCGGAGTGGATCCGAGGCCTGGTGGCCGGCGACGCTGCCGGTCCGGAGGCGGTCGAGCGCGACGCTGACGGCCGGCCGCGCCGCATGCAGCAGATGGGCTGGCAGGTGCAGTACCTGGACTGGTACCCGGCTGAGAGCGGACGCCCGGCGCTGCCGCGCCGGATCGAGGCCAGCAATGGCGACGCCAAGGTGCGCCTGCTGGTGGACCAGTGGGGGCAGGGCACGCCATGAGCGGGGCTGCCGACGACGCGGGCTGGTCCTGGTGGCCGGCCCCGGCCAAGCTGAACCTGTTCCTGCACATCACCGGCCGCCGGGCCGACGGCTACCACGAGCTGCAGACCGTGTTCCGCCTGCTGGACTGGGGGGACCGCATCGGCCTGCGCCTGCGTGAAGACGGCCAGGTGCATCGGCAGGGCGAGGGCCTGGCCGGCGTGGCCGAAGCCGATGACCTAGCGGTGCGGGCCGCGCGCCTGCTCCAGGAAGCGACGAAGGTCGCGCAAGGTGCTGACATCATCGTCGAAAAGCACGTTCCTGCCGGTGGTGGGTTTGGCGGCGGTTCGTCCGACGCGGCCACCGTGCTGGTGGTACTGAACCGGCTCTGGCGTGCCGGCCTGGATGAAGATGCCCTGGCCGCGCTGGGCCTGCGCCTGGGCGCCGACGTGCCGGTGTTCGTGCGCGGGCGCAACGCCTGGGCCGAAGGGGTGGGCGAGCGCCTGCAGCCGATCACGCTGGCCCCGGCCTGGTATGTGGTGGTTGAACCGGGCGTTCATGTTCCCACGCCGGTCCTCTTTGCAGACCCGGATTTGACGCGCGACAGCCCAGTGGCGAAAATAGAGGACTTCGCTTCCGGGACCCTGGTCGGGAACGCGTTCGAACCGGTGCTGCGCCGCCGTGAGCCTGCCGTCGAGGCCGCGCTCGCTGCGTTGAGCGGCATCGGCACGGCGCGGCTGACCGGTTCGGGAAGTGGTTGTTTCGTCGAGTTCGCATCGCAGTCTGCCGCAGAGCAGGGACGGTCGAAGTTGCCGAAGGAGTTGCGGGCAAGGGTGGCAGCGGGCGTTGCGCGTTCGCCACTGCTGGATGCACTCGAGCAACACTGATTTATCAATGCAGGGGCGTCGCCAAGAGGCCCAAGGCACCAGGTTTTGATCCTGGCATTCGTAGGTTCGAATCCTACCGCCCCTGCCAATAGCGGCTGTGTCCGCGCCTTCCAGCGCATCGCCCGCGCGGGACGTGGATACAACCGCGGTGTTGTCAGCAGCAAGGGTCCATCGGGGTCCTTGCCGACTCCGGATCCCCGCCACTCGTCCCCGCCCGAGACAATCATGATGCAAGAGTCCCCGAACCTGCTGGTCTTTTCCGGCAACGCCAACAAACGTCTGGCGCAGAACATCTGCAAGGAACTGGGGGTTCGCCCGGGCAAGGCGCTGGTCTCGCACTTCTCCGATGGTGAAGTGCAGGTGGAGATCGAGGAGAACGTCCGCAAGCAGGACGTGTTCGTGATCCAGCCGACCTGCGCGCCGAGCGCGGAAAACCTGATGGAACTGCTGGTGCTGATCGACGCGCTCAAGCGCGCATCGGTGGCCAGCGTGACCGCCGTGGTGCCGTACTTCGGCTACTCGCGGCAGGATCGCCGCATGCGTTCCTCGCGCGTGCCGATCACCGCCAAGCTGGCGGCGAAGATGTTCAGCACCGCTGGCGCTGATCGCGTGCTGACCGTCGACCTGCACGCCGACCAGATCCAGGGTTTCTTCGATATTCCGGTGGACAACGTGTATGCGTCCCCGCTGCTGCTGGCCGACATCTGGCGCGCCTACGGCACCGAGAACCTGATCGTTGTGTCGCCGGACGTGGGCGGCGTGGTCCGCGCCCGTGCGGTGGCCAAGCGCCTGGATGACGCCGACCTGGCGATCATCGACAAGCGCCGCCCGCGTGCCAACGTCTCCACCGTGATGAACATCATCGGTGACGTCGAAGGCAAGACCTGCGTGATGGTCGATGACATCGTCGATACCGCCGGCACCCTGTGCGCCGCTGCCGCTGCCCTGAAGGCGCGCGGTGCGCTCAAGGTCGCCGCCTACTGCACCCACGCGGTGCTGTCGGGCCCGGCGGTGGACAACATCACCAATTCCCAGCTCGACGAGCTGGTGGTGACCGACACCATCCCGCTGAAGGACGCGGCGCGGGTGTGCAGCAAGATCCGCCAGCTGAGCGTGGCGGAAATGCTGGCCGAAACGATGCGCCGCATCGCCTTCGGCGAGTCGGTCAGCTCGCTGTACGTCGACTGAGTTTTTCGCCCCTGCCGGCAACGGCGGGGGCATACCCGGATGCTTCTGGTCGCGGAAGCATCTTCAACCGCCACGCCGCAGGGCGCGGCAACAACCTGAGTAGTCGAAAATGTCGAAGACCCATGAAATCAAGGTCACCAAGCGTGAACTGCAGCGTAAGGGTGCGAGCCGCCGCCTGCGTCACGCCGGTGTGATCCCGGCCATCGTGTACGGCGGCAACGCCGAGCCGGTCGCCATCAGCCTGGATCACAACGAAATCTGGCTGGCCCAGCAGAACGAGTGGTTCTATGCCTCGATCCTGGACCTGAACCTGGATGGCCAGGTGCAGAAGGTCCTGCTGCGTGACATGCAGCGCCACCCGTACAAGCAGCTGATCATGCACCTGGACTTCCAGCGCGTGAACGAGAACGAAGCCCTGACCGCTTCGGTCCCGCTGCACTTCGTCAACGAAGACACCTCGCCGGCCGGCAAGGCTGCCGACGTCGTGGTCACCCACGAACTGAAGGAAGTGACCATCACCTGCCTGCCGAAGGACCTGCCGGAGTCGATCGAAGTCGATCTGGGCGAGCTGAAGGCCGGTGACGTGGTGTACCTGTCCGACATCAAGCTGCCGAAGGGCGTGGAAATCCCGGCCCTGGCGCTGGGCAAGGACCACGACGACGCCATCGTCACCGCCAAGGCCGGCAAGGCCGACGAGGCTGACGAAGAAGCGGCTGCCGCCGAGTAATACCGTTACGGTGCCTGCCTCCGGGCAGGCACCGTACTGGAAGGAACCATGGCAGGACTGCGACTGATCGTCGGTCTGGGCAACCCCGGATCGGAACACGCCCGGACCCGGCACAATGCCGGGTTTCATTTCGTTGAGGCCCTGGCGGAAAAAGCCGGTGCGCGATGGAATGTGGACAGCAAGCTGTTCGGTGAGACCGCCAAGGTCGAGATCGCCGGGCAGACGGTGTGGCTGCTCAAGCCCGCCACCTTCATGAACCTCAGCGGCAAGTCGGTCACCGCCGCGCAGCGGTTCTGGAAGATCGAGCCGGAGGAAACCCTGCTGGCCCACGACGAGCTGGACCTGCCGCCCGGTGCGGCGCGGCTGAAGTTCGACGGTGGCCACGGCGGCCAGAACGGCCTGCGCGACACCATGCGCCTGCTGGGCCACGGCAGGTTCCATCGCCTGCGCGTGGGCATCGGCCATCCCGGCCACAAGGACCGCGTAGTGGGTTGGGTGCTGGGTCGCCCGTCCAAGGAGGATGACGTGCTGATCGCACGCGCCATCGACGATGCGATCGACGTGCTGCCGCTGGCGGTGCAGGGCGATTTCAACGAAGCGATGAAGCGGCTGCATACCCCGCGCTGACCATGACCGACCCGCGTACTCCCTGCACCGTGTGTGGCGCCATGATCCTGCTGGCGACGGCGGCCCGGAACGATGGGCTCTGCATGCCGTGCCGGAATGGCACGCGGCAAAGCATGGAAGAGGCGAAGGTGCGAAACAAGGAAATGCGCGAAGAGCTGGACCGATACGAGAATTCCGCTGCAGGGCGCCACTGGAACTGGCTGGTGGAACAGGAAGGCGGTTCGGGCTGTGGATTCTCAGGAATGTTGACGCCAGATCAGAGCTACTTCGCGGTTTCGGTGACAAGTAGCGAAGTCTGGCGTGGCGGCATTGGTACGTACTTCGACAGTTACTCGGGTGCCTATTACGAAGAGACGCTCGCAGGTCTTGAAGAAATGGGGCTGGTCGAATTGGGCGACGTGCTCAAAGAAGCCAAGATGGTGCTGTTCGGTGACGACGCCGTGCCCAAGGATGAAAGTGTCCGGTGGGAGAGAATGTACGGTCAGCATAATGAGTTGCCGGACGGTGTCGAAGCTCTGCTGGACCGCTTGAGCCAGAGATTTTGTGAGACTGAGGAGAGGCTAGGACTTTCTGCTGCACTGCAGACCTACGCTGAGAAGCACAAGCTGTACGCTGCGTTCTAGCTTGGGCTACTGGAAGGACGATTGGGGATTGAGGGCATGCCCGCAGGCGAGCCTTGAATCCCGAATCATCCACTTACACTCAAACCCGGATTCAACCAATGGGTATCAAATGCGGCATCGTCGGCCTGCCCAACGTCGGCAAGTCGACCCTGTTCAATGCGCTGACCAAGGCGGGCATCGCCGCGGCGAACTTCCCGTTCTGCACCATCGAGCCGAACGTCGGCATCGTGCCGGTGCCGGATCCGCGCCTGAACGAGCTGGCGGGCATCATCAACCCGCAGAAGGTCATCCCGACCGCGGTCGAGTTCGTCGACATCGCCGGCCTGGTCGCCGGTGCCGCCAGCGGTGAAGGCCTGGGCAACAAGTTCCTGGCGCACATCCGCGAAGTCGATGCCATCACCCACGTGGTGCGCTGCTTCGAGCATGGTGACATCGTGCACGTGGCCGGCAAGGTCGACCCGATCTCGGACATCGAAACCATCGACACCGAGCTGGCGTTGGCCGACCTGGACAGCGTCGAGAAGGCGCTGAACCGTGCCGAGCGCGCGGCCAAGGGCGGCGACAAGGATGCGGCGGCGCGCAAGCCGGTGCTGGCCAAGCTGCAGGCGGCACTGTCCGACGGCAAGGCCGGTCGCTCGGCCGGACTGGACGACGAGGAAAAGGCGCTGGTGCGCGACCTGTTCCTGCTCACCCTGAAGCCGGTGATGTACATCGCCAACGTGCTGGAAGACGGCTTCGAGAACAACCCGCACCTGGACGCCGTGCGCGCGCACGCCGCCGCCGAGGGCGCGCAGGTGGTGCCGGTGTCGGCCGCGATCGAAGAAGAGCTGTCCCAGCTCGACGACGAAGACCGCGATACCTTCCTGGCCGACCTGGGCCTGAGCGAGCCGGGCCTGAACCGCGTGATCAACGCGGCCTACAGCCTGCTCGGCCTGCAGACCTATTTCACTGCCGGCGTGAAGGAAGTCCGCGCGTGGACCGTGCGCAAGGGCGCTACCGCTCCGCAGGCCGCCGCCGTCATCCACACCGACTTCGAGAAGGGCTTCATCCGCGCCGAAACCATCGCGTATGACGACTTCATCAAGTACAAGGGCGAAGCCGGCGCCAAGGAAGCCGGTCGCCTGCGCCTGGAAGGCAAGGAATACCGCGTGCAGGAAGGCGACATCCTGCACTTCCGCTTCAACGTCTGATCCAGCGGCATCGGATCGGCCCCGGACGCCCCGCCTTGTGCGGGGCGTCTGCGTTTCTGGCGATGGACAAAAATTCACCATGCTGCGAAACGCTTGCGGCGTGATGTTCGCCGGCACTTGTCCACAGCAAACTCCCATCGCTTTCCACGCCGGGTGTGGAAAACCGGCGAAGCCGATGTAGCGCCGAGCCCATGCTCGGCTGCGATGGACGTGAGCCGAGCGTGGGCCCGGCGCTACACGCCTCAATCGTTCCGCGTGGACAAAATTCCGCCACGCATCGAAACGCTTGCGTGGCAACATTCCCACCCACTTGTCCACATCAAATCCCAACCGCTCTCCACGGCGCATGTGGAAAACCGCGGATGGGCATGGATAAAAATTCACCAGCCTTTGAAACGCTTGCGCCGCAACGTTCGCGGTCACTTGTCCACATCAAGTCCGCATGGCTTTCCACGCGGCGTGTGGAAAAGCGCCCGGCATTCCCTTGCCGGGCACGTCCCGCATCACCAGGTGTACGACACGCCCAGCTGGGCACCGACATCGCGGAAGCCCATGCCACCGCTCTGCCGGCTCAATTCACCCCAGCCGCGCCAGCCACCGGACAAATCCAACTGTACACCGGCCTTGGCTTCGTAGATGTCGCGCGGCAACGGCCGCTGCAGGCGCTCGCCGTCCATCGCCAGGCCCGCGCCATTGCCGCCGGACCACCAGTTCACCGCCACGTACGGGTGCACCTGGCCCTGCGCCGGGCTCAACCCACGGCTGTAAAGACGCAGGCCGAGGCGCGTGCTGGTCTCGCCACCGCCACGGTCTTCGACCACCGTGCCGTTGGCTTCGATCAGCCGGTCGCTGTCGTAGCGGCTGTGCACCACCTGCAGCTGCGGTTGCAGGTAGACGCCACGCTGCGCGGTCTGGCGCAGCGGCAGCACGTAGCCGGCCTCGGCCGACGCGCTCCAGTTGCGCGCGTCATAGCGCTCCTTCTGCAAGCCATCGCCCTGCACGCTGTTGCGGAAGCGGCCGTACTGCAGCCAGCCATCCACATAGGCGCCACCGCGCATCTGCGCATCCTGCAGCCAGGTGGCATAGGCACCGACGCTGGTGCCGGTGACCACGCCGCGTGCGGTGTAGCCGGTCAGCTGCGAGCGGCTGTCATTGCGGGCGCGGCCGTGGCCAAGCATCGCACCTGCCTGCAGTTCGCCGGTACCGCCCACTTCGAAGCGGCGTCCGACGCCGACCAGCACACTGCTGATCTGCCCATCGACGTGCACCTGGCGGTTGCGGTCGTGGCTGTCCGGCTGCGCGCTGCGCAGGTGCAGCCAGGCCACGGCATCGCTGCTCGCGCCGGCCTCGGCGGCGGGATCACCGGCGCGGTCGTGCAGGCTGTGCCGGAACATGCCCAGCGCGGCGTTGCGGTTGGCCAGGTAGGCCGACGGTTCCGGGCGTTCCACCTGCGGGCGCGGCGGATCGATCGGCGGTTCCGGTGGCAGCGGCGGATCGACCGGCGGTTCCGGCGGCAGTGGCGGATCGACCGGCGGTTCCGGCGGCGACGGCGGATCGACCGGGGGATCGGGTGGCTGCGGCGGATCAACCGGCGGCTCCGGCGGATCGACCGGCGGCACGTATTCCGAACGCAGGTACCAGTTGCCGTCATCCGGGGTCGACACGCCGCCCTTGAACAGGAAGTAGTCGTAGGCACCGGCAACCGCGCGGCCCTGCAGGCTGAACTGTGCATCCGACTGGCCAGCCACGGTGATCAGGCGGATGCCCTCCTGGGTCAGTGCTCCGGCGCCGCCGGCGTTGCGCACGCTCACGCTGGCAGTGCCGCTGCTGTTGCCGTTGATGACAAGCTGATCGCCGAGCGAGGTGTCGTCACCCAGTGCGCGGTTGAAGATCCACTGGCCACCGTTGCCCACGTAGTCGCCGCTGACAGTGACGGTCTTGAAGCCGTCCGCCGCCGGCGCATCGAAGGCGATGGTGCCGGCGTGATCGAGGGCGCCGACGCTGGAACTGGCACGCACGTTCCATTGGCTGCTGCCATCCAGCGACAGCTGCGCGACCTGGTAGCCGGAATCGCTGCGCAGGGCACCGCTGAAGAGCGTGCCGTTGCCCAGCAGCAGGTGCACGTCGGCGGTTGCGCTGTCGACCACCACGTCGCCGCGCAGCGTGCTGGCGTCGGCGTTGAAGTCGATGCGGCTGGTCGCCACGCTGCTGCCGTCGGTGAACACCGTGTCGCTGACCCGCAGCAGCCGGCCGTCGCCATCGCCGGCGGTCACCTCGCTGCCCTTGACGGTCAACGCATGATTGCTGCCCTGCAGCCAGAACGCGGCGCCGCTGGCGGTCTCGATATGGCTGTCGTTGAAGGTGGCGCGGTTCCAGTAAGGGCCGAACGCGGTCAGGTACGAACGATAGCCGCCGCTGTTGCTGCCGGTCATGCGGATGTCCAGGCGATCGGCCTGGGTCAGCCGTGCGGTGTTCATGTGCACGATGCCGAACACGTTCTCGCCGTCGCCGCGGATCGCGACGCTGTCGAGCAGCGCGGTGGCGGTGGAGCCCCCGATGAACACGCCGCCGCCGCCGTCGCCGCGCACATCGATCACGTTGCCGGTGGCTTCGATGCGGCTGGCGGAGCTGCCGGTGGAGCCGGTCACGCGAACACCATAGGTCGCATCGCCGTGCGTGGTGATCCGGCCGCCCTGCACCGTGGCGGTGCCGCCGTAGATCTCCACGCCATGGCCGTAGCTGTCGGTCCAGGTGTCGACGCTGCTGTCGGTCAGCTGCAGGCGCGACGCATCGCTGGCCAGCCAGAAGCCGGAATATCCTTCGCGTACATCGAAGGTCGCGTCGCGGGCGGTCAGTTCGCCCCAGCTGTTGATGTTCACGCCATAGCCGCCGACGGTGAAGAAGCTGCCGCCGTTGATCACCGCGCTGGAATAGGTCTTGCTGAGGGTGCTGCCGAGCAGTCGCATGCTGCCGCCCACCGAATGGGCTTCCACGTTCTCCAGCAGCAGGCTGCCGCCGCTGTCGATATCGAACCAGCCGCCCTGCAGGTAGGTGTCGTACAGCTCGGCGCGGCTGCCTACGCCGTCGGCCGCCACGCCGGCAAGGATGCCTCCGGGGGCAAGGGTGATGCGGCTGTTGCGGATCGTCAGCAGGCCGGCGCTGTCGGCGCGCAGGCGGGCACCGCCGTCGGCGCTCATCTGCAGATCGGCCAGGTGCAGTTCGCTGCCCTTGCCGGACGCACCGGCCAGCGTGCCACCGGGCCCGGTCGTTGAAAGACGGCCCCCGGCATAGTGGATCACGCCACCGTTGTAGGCCTGCACGCTGCCGAATCCGCTGCCGTTGCGGGTGGCATCGATGTCGACATCGCGTGCGTCGATCACACTGCCAGCGCCATTGGCGTACAGCGCATAGAAGCCCGTACCGGTGGCCGGCGCGATCGACAGCGTCGCGTTGCGCAGCTGCACCTGTCCCCCATTGCTGGCGGACACGGCGCTGCCACTGCCGGTCACGTTGATACGGCTGCCGTCGATCACTGCCTGGCTGCCCGCACCGGTGACGGTCAGCGCAAAGCTGCCGGCGGCATGGGTGAGGACATCGTCCGCGCCGAGTTGCAGGGTATTGCCGTCGCTGACCTGCAGTGGGCCGGTCAGATCGGCCGCGTGGACCGGCAGTGCCGCCCACAGGGCGGTCGCCAGCAGGCTGGGAAGGAGCGGGGCAGGCGCGCGGCGCGCGCGCCCGGACGCACGGCGGCGCCGTGTAGGGGAGGCGTACATGCTGTTGGACTTCCTGTGGCAGGGCGCAGCACGGCTGCGCGAACTGGCGCGGCAGGGCCGCGTCGCTGCGGAAGCCACATGCGATGGCAGCTGCAGGCGCCATCGGGCTTCCGTCCCCCACGGCGACGCAGTGCTGCTGGCACGCGCACCATGGCGGGATGCATCCAGCCTAGAAATCGGCGCCGTCCTATGGAATCAGGCGTTTCCTAAAGCCACTGCGGGCCCGCGTACAGCACCCGCGCGATTCAGCCCGGAGTCGGTCTCAGGCGAACAACGAGGCCTGCAGGCAGTACTCGATCAGCGCCTGGTCGCTGTCCACGCCGAGCTTGCGCATCGCGCTGATCTTCTGCGTGCTGACCGTCTTGGCACTGCGTTGCAGCTGTCGTGCGATCTCGCCCACGCTCATGCCGCCGGTGAACAGGCGGATCACTTCCAGCTCGCGCGGTGACAGGCGCGCACGCACGGCCTCGGCATCGGCCGGTTCACCCGCGTCTACCGGCAGCAGGCCCGGGGGCCGGTAGACCCGGTCGGCCAGCACCACGCGCAGGGCCTGTACCAGGCTGCCCAGTCCATGGCTCTTGAGCACCACGCCGCCGGCGCCTGCGGCATACATCGCCGCCACCAGCGACGGGTTGGATACCATCGTCAGCACCAGCAGGCGTGTCTCCGGAAAGCTGCGGCGCAGGAACGAGATCAGCTTGATGCCGTCCCCGAAGTGATCACCCCCGGGCATGCTGTAGTCGGTGATCACCGCCTGTGGCCGGGTCCGGGTCATCAGCTCGATCAGCGTCGCCGGGTCGGCCGCTTCGCCCACGACCTCCAGGTCCAGTTCCCCGGCCAGCACGTCGCGGATGCCGGCAAGCACGATCGGGTGGTCGTCGGCGATGAGGATCCGTGTGGTCATGGCAGGGCCGGGTCGTCGGGAAGGGAAGGGGATGCGGGGTCAAGCAGGGGGTGCAGCAGTTGTTCGAGGCGCCGCTGGAAGCCGGCAAGCGGGGCCGCCTGGGTCGCCAGGTCAGCGCCGCCCGCCAGCGCATGTTCGATCTGCAGGCCGCGGTCCACCAGGGCTGGCGCGCCGACGATCACCAGTGCGCCGCGGATGCGATGCAGTACCTGCACCACGCGTGCGGAGTCGGCGGCGGCGATCGCCTGGCGCAGGCTGTCCAGGTCGCCCTGCATGGTCTGCACGAACAGCGCCTGCATCCTGTCCGGAACCTGCAGTGGCGCATCATCATCATCGCGCGCATCGGCGGAGGCCGGGCTCTCCGGCAGCGCCTGGACGCCTGCGTCGCCCTGGCTGATCCGGGTCAGCAGGCGCTGCAGGGCTTCCAGCGTGATCGGCTTGACCAGTACGCCCTGCATGCCTGACTCCTGGCAGCGTTGTCGCTCGGCCGGGTCGGCGTTGGCGGTGGCGCCGTGGATCGGTACGCGGGCACCGCGCGCGCGCAGGGCACGGGCCAGGCCGTACCCATCCATGCCGGGCATGTTCAGGTCGGTCAGCACCAGCGCGAATGCACCCTGCTGCCAGTAGCCCAGCGCTTCATTGCCATCGCTGGCGACCACGGCGCGGCAGCCCAGCTGCTCCAGCTGGTCGCGCAGGATGGCCTGGTTGATCGGATTGTCCTCGGCTACCAGCACCTGCAGGCCGAAGCGCCGCGGCAGGGGCAGGCGTCCGTTGGCACTGGCCGCCAGCGGCTGGCCTGCGGCGGCGGCCAACGCCATCACGATCGCATCGAACCGATGCAGTCCCACCTGCCAGAAGCCATCGATCTGCCGAGGCCGCACGCCGCCGTCGCGGCAGGCGACCACGCGCGCGCCACCGGCCCAGTGTGGCAGCGGACCGTCCAGGACCAGGTCAAGCAGTACCGCAGCCGCTGGCAGGCCCGTGGCGCTGTCTTCCCGGTACGCGCCGGCGTGCGCGCCGCGCTGCTGCAGGCGCTCGCACAGCGACTGCACCAGCTCGCGCACATTGCCGCGCACCTGTACCTGCAGCCCCGCCGGCAACTGCGGTGCCGGGCATTGCTGCGGATCCGCCGGCGCCGGGGACAGCGGCAGTTCGACGCTGAAACTGCTGCCCAGGCCACTCTCGCTGACCACGCGCAGCTGGCCTTCCATCAACGCCACAAGGTGCGCACAGATGGCCAGGCCCAGGCCGGTGCCGCGCATCGCGTCGGTGCCCGGGTTGGCCTGGAAGAAGGGCTCGAACAGATGCGCCTGGTGTTCACTGGCAATGCCGATGCCGGTATCGGCCACCTGCCACTGCAGCCAGCAGCGCTGTGCCTGCCAGCGTGCCGACACGCGCACCACCACGCGTCCGCTGTCGGTGAACTTCAGCGCGTTGCTGATCAGGTTGTTGAGCACCTGGCGGATCCGTGCGGCGTCACCGCATACCCTGGAGGGCACGTCGGCATCGATGCAGGCGTAGAACTGCAGCCCCTTGCTGGCGGCCGCGGCGGCGTACGAGTCGAGTGCATCTTCGGTCAGCCGGACCGGATCGAACGGGCTGGGCTCCAGGCTCAGTTGTCCGGCCTCGGCCTTGCTGACATCGAGGATGTCGCTGATCAACTGCATCAGGGTCGAGGACGAACGCTGGATCGTGGCGAGGTACTCCTGCTGCCGCGCATCCAGCGGCGTGAGCCCCAGCAGTTCGAGCGTACCGAGCACGCCGTACAGCGGCGTGCGGATCTCGTGGCTCATGGTGGCCAGGAACTGGCTCTTGGCGCGGTTGGCCTGGTCGGCAGCGCGGCGCGCCTGCTGCAGTACCTGTTCGGCCTCGTGCTGGCTGCTGAGATCGATGAACAGGCACAACACCGCCGGCTCGCCGCGATAGCGCGCCGGTGTCGCCGTCACCAGCAGATGGCGGTCCTCAGGCGTGGTGTAGGCCAGTCCGTCGCCGAGGGTGGTGCCGCCAGCGGCCAGCACGCTTTGCCGCCAGGGGCCATGCCAGCCGCCTGCGTGATGGTCCTCGCCCAGCCAGCGGCGGGCGAGGGCGTTGTCCAGCAATACCGTGCCATCGTCGCGCCGCAGCAGGCACAGCCCGATCGGTGCGTTGTCCAGGATGGTGCGGCTGAAGGCCTCGCTTTCCAGCAGGCGCGCGTGGTGGCTGCGCAGCGGCTCGATGACCGAACGCCGGTACGCGCGCAGCAGCAGCGTGCCACCCAGCGCCAGCAGCAGGGCCGCCACCGTCGCGCCGAGCAGCGGCCCCTGCGGGTGCTGGAATACCTGGCGCCAGCTGACGTGGTAGACCGCCTGCCAGCCGCGCTCGCTGCGCATGCGGAACTGCAGGCCGTCCAGGCCGGCCCGCGTGGCGGTGCCGGTGTCGCTGGCGTCTGCGGCATCGCCCAGCAGGCGCTGGCCCTCAGGATCGAACAGCGACAGCCGCTGGAACACCGGGACACCCAGCACCTGGCGGTAGTCATCAACACGCGCCGGATCCAGCAGGCACGCCAGCGCGGCCTGTGAATCCCGGCCATCCTCCCCCCATAGCCGCGCATCCTGTGGCGCGTGCGCGATGGCCAGCAGGCGGGTCTGGCGGTCGCGCCAGGGCACGCTCACCCAGGCGATGCCGCCACGCCGCAGCGCGGGCCGCGTGGCCAGCGCCCGGTGGATGTCGGCGATCGCCGGGCGCAGGTGATGCGGGCTGTTCTGGCCGGCGTCATGACGGCCGACCTGCACCGGTGCCAGCAACCCGCGCGTGCCCTGGCCGTTGACCAGCAGGCATTGCGGCGGTGGGTAGCGCGAGGCCGACCAGAACGTGCCATAGAAGCGCAGGAAACGGTTGCCCAGTTCGGACGGCGGCGAAGGGCTGGCGCCCTCGCTTCCGACCATCGCAAAGTGCGCGAACAGCGGGCCGTGTTGCAGTTCGCCGCTGGCATCGGCAAGCGGTGGCCCCTGCATGCCGACGTCATGCAGCCGCCATTGGCGCAGGAAGCGCTCCTGCTCGCGCAGCGTGCCGTCCAGGCGGCGGAAGTGGAACTCGATCTTGCTGCGCTCTTCGTTCAGCAGCTGCGAACCGGCCGACAGCAGCAGTCCGGCCTGCAGGGTCGCCAGTGCCACCACGCCGATCAGCACGGCATGGACGCGCAGCGAGCGGCGGGCGAGTCGGCGGACGGGAGCGGCCTCGGCCGGCATGGCAGGTCTCGGAGCAGGGGGCGCACAGCGGCACCGGTAGCAGCAGCGGCACAGGTCCCCCCGCCGCAGCGCAGACAGGATCATCAATGCCGCTTGATGGTTTCGTGAAGCCGCCGCGGAGCCGGCGTCAGCGCAGCGCGGCCCGCAGGCGGTCATCCACAGGGCGCTTCCTCGTCCAGCAGGCGGGTGAACTCGTCCGACGGCAGCGCCTGCGAGATCAGGAAGCCCTGCACCTGGCTGC
The DNA here is from genome assembly GCF_027854495.1 of Stenotrophomonas sp. PI_27. NCBI lineage: Bacteria > Pseudomonadati > Pseudomonadota > Gammaproteobacteria > Lysobacterales > Lysobacteraceae > Stenotrophomonas > Stenotrophomonas sp. PI_27. The sequence goes on along the minus strand of NZ_JAJNOF010000016.1, from coordinate 9,580 downwards.
ATCCGAGCTGGCGCAGTGCGGCCAGGTCCGCATCACTTTCCACGCCTTCGGCCACGATGGTCAGGCCCAGTTGGTTGGCCAGTGCGATTACCGTCGACAGGGTCAGGTGCAGGGCAGGATCACGGGCGCAGCCGCTGACCAGCGCGCGGTCGATCTTGACCTCGGTGAAGGGGGTATTGACCAGATTGTGGACCGAGCTCAGGCCCTGCCCGAAATCATCCTGGGCCAGGCCGAAGCCTTTCATGCGCAGCCGGCAGGCCCCGGCATAGAAATCACTGACGTGCCGCGTGGTGCTGTTCTCCATCAGCTCGAAGCACAACTCACCGGGGCTGCCGCCGTGGGCCAGGGTCAGCGCCAGCAGTTCATCGGGCAGGTCCGACTGTTCCAGCAGATGAGGCGGCAGGTTGATCGATACCGGTACCCGGAAGCCCTGCTTGCGCCAGCGTGCCTGTGCGCTGATGCTGGCCTTGAGCATCATCCGCAGCAGTTCGCCCTCCAGCCCGTGGCGGCAGATCGCCGGCAGGAAGCTGCCAGCGGCCAGCGTGCCCAGCTGCGGATGGCGCCAGCGCACCAGGGCTTCGGCCGCCACCACCCGTCCGGACTGCAGCGATTTCTTCGGCTGGAACCAGGCCGTCAGGCTGCCGTCGGCCATGGCCTGGCGCAGTTGGGATGCGTCCGGTTCGGGCGCTGCCGGTGCGCGCGCGGGAACCTCGCCGGCGGCCGGGCGCGCCTGCGCCAGGGCCTCGAACAGGGCGTCCACGTCGGCCGCCGCCACCGGCTTGGGCAGCAGGCCGATCACATCCAGCCCCAGCGATTCGGCCATGAGCCGTGCCGAGGTCATCATCCGCCGCGGCGCCGCACTGACCACCGCAAGGCGCGGCGGACGCGGCTGGGCCGCAAGGGCCTGGATGAACTGGATGCCGTCCTGCCCGGGCATCAGCAGGTCACTGACCACCAGGTCGTAGGGCTGGCACGCACACAGCGCGATGGCCGCCTCGACGTCTTCGCAGGCATCGACCTGGACGTCGGCGCGGCTGCCGAACAGGTTGGCCAGGAAGCCACGCTGGAAGGCCTGGTCTTCCAGGATCAGGACACGCTGGGTCATGCGGGGTCTCCTTGGCGCAGGGCGGTGAGTGCCTTGCGCAGGCGGGCGATGTCGATGGGTTTGCTCAGGTAGCCCTGCATGCCACTGGCCAGGCAGCGCTCGCGTTCCTCGGCGGTGGCATTGGCGGTGGCGCCGATCACCGGCACCAGGCTGCCGTCATCGCGCAGCTGGCGGGCCAGTGCGTGGCCGTCCATGCGCGGCATGTTGATGTCGGTCACCACCAGGTCGAAGCACTGATCGCGGCACCGCTGCAGGGCTTCCACGCCGTCCTGGGCCAGCTCCACCTCGCAGCCCAGGGTGCGCAGCTGCTCGGCCAGGATCACCCGGTTGATCGGATTGTCCTCGACGGCCAGCACGCGCAGGCCCAGCGGCATCGGTGGCGCCAGGCGGGCGGGCTCCGGCTGCGCCGCACGTTGCCGCTGCACGTTGGCCAGCGCATTGCCGATCGCGGCCATGCCGTGCAGGGTCACCACCAGGCTGCCATCGGCCGCGACGATCGGCTGGTCACCGCCCTCGATCGACGCCACCACGCGCGGTCCTGTCCACGCCAGCGGCATCCCGGCTTCGCCATCGAGCAGGATCGCGCCATCATGGTCCAGCAACGCCGGGTCGCCCTGCAGGGGCTGTGCGTTGGCGCCCCAGCGACGAAGCCATCCACAGGCACTGTCGACCAGCTCGCGGTTGCGGCCGCGCACCAGGATCGGCGGGTCCGGCAGCAGCGCGGGCCCGTCTTCGGCGGCGGCCAGGACCGGCAGCGGCAGGCGGACGCTGAAGCTGCTGCCCAGGCCCGGCTCGCTCACCACCTGCAGTTCGCCGCTCATCAGGCGCACCAGGCGGTCGCTGATGGACAGGCCCAGTCCGGTGCCCTGCGCGCTGGCCGCACCGCGCACCTGCCGGAACGGTTCGAACAGGCGTGCCTGCTCCTCAGCGGGGATGCCGACGCCGGTGTCGGTGACCTGCCAGGCCAGCACGCTCGAATCGCCTTCGCGCTGGACCTGGCGCACGCGCAGTACCACCCGGCCATGCTCGGTGAACTTGATCGCGTTGCTGAGCAGGTTGGCCAGCACCTGGCGGATGCGGTCGGCATCACCGAGCACCCGCGTCGGCAGGCGCGGATCGGTGCAGACCAGGACCTGCAGACCCTTGCAGGTGGCCGACGCGGCGAAGCTGCGCAGCACGCTCTCGGTCAGTTCGCGCGGCGAGAACGCCGCCGGTTCCAGGCTGAGCTGTCCTGATTCGATCTTGGAAACATCCAGCACGTCGCTGATCAACTGCAGCAGGACCGACGAGGAGCTCTCGATGGTGCGCAGGTACTGCGACTGCCGGGCATCCAGTTCGGTATGCCCCAGCAGTTCCAGCGTGCCCAGCACGCCGTACAGCGGGGTGCGGATCTCATGGCTCATGGTGGCCAGGAACGCGCTCTTGGCCTGGTTGGCCGCATCGGCGGCCTGGCGCGCCGACGACAACGCGGCCTGGGCCTGGCGGTGCCGGGAAATATCATGGAAGACGCACAGCAGCACGTCGTCGCCCTGGTAGCGGCAGGCCGCGTGCAGCACCTGCAGCTGGCGCCCATCGCGGGTGGTGAACTCCAGCCCACGCCCGCGTTCGCCGGCGTGCCCGCGCCACGGAGCCTGCCAGTCGCTGTGCTCGCCTTCTTCGCCCAGCCAGTCACGCAGCAGCTGGTTGGACAGCAGCAGCGCGCGGTCGTCGCGGCGCAGCACGCAGATGCCGACCGGTGCCATGTCGATCACCGTCGAACTGAAATCCAGGTTCTCCAGCAACCGGCGGTGCTGCTGCAGGGCCGGCTGGATCAACTGGCGGTCCACGCGATGCTGCAGCAGGTACAGCGCGACGCCGGCCAGCAGCAGCAACAGGAGGCAGACCAGCAGAGGCGCGGCCAGGTCGCTCAGCAGCAGTGGCGGCGGCAGGTGGTAGACCAGCCGCCAGCCATCGGTGCCGACGCCCTTGACCAGCGCCACGCCACGCGGCAGACCGCCGCTCCACAACGTGCCGAAGCTGTCGTTCTGGCGCTGTTGAAGGGTCGTCCAGCCCGCGCGGTCCAGCCGCGGCGCCTGGCTGGACAGTGCGGGCTGTCCAGCACGGTCCAGCAGCGCGTAACCGCCGATGCCCTGGCCATCGATCATCCCCGCCGCTGCATCGGCATCAAGCAGCAGTACCAGCCACTGCGCCGGCTGCGGACCGGCCTGCACCGGCTTTGCCAGTGCAACGCCACGCTCACCCGGGCGCAGCCAGTACACCGGGTCCGCGCCCGACAGGCTGCCGTTGCGCGCCTGCAGTGCACGCAGCGATGGCAGGCGCGCCAGGTCGACGTCGACCGCGTCGCCGGCCAGCCAATGTGCACCTCGCGCATCGACCAGCAGCAGGTGCGTCTGCAGCGCCTGCAGCGTGTGCTCGGCGCGTGCCGACAACAACAGTCGCTGGCCCGGCTGGCCGCCGGGGCCATCCAGCGCCACCTGGCGCATGCCTTCGCTGTCCGCAGTGGGCGCATCCGGGCGGCCGGCCAGCACCGAATCGCCCAGGTACCGCAGCAGGGCTTCGCGCTGGTCGAAATAGATCTGGGCCTTGTAGGCGGCGGCATTCATCTCGCGGCGATGGGTCGAGATGTCCTCGGTGAACGCCGTGAGCAGGTAGAACCCGGCCGCCGCAGCCAGGCAGAGGAAGACGCACACGGTCAGGCAGCGCAACAGCACCGACGCGGTGGCCGATGGCACGGTCTGCTGCAGCGAAGGGCGGGGAAAGCGGAACATGCAACGATGCTAGGGAGCGGCGCGGAAGGCGCGGAATCAGCCGTTTCCTAAAATCCCCTGCGGCCGGGCCGGGCTGAAGCACACACGCAGGCGCCGTTCAGGTGGCGGAAAAAAAGAACCCCCGCCGGAGCGGGGGTCTTCTGTGTCTGCGCTGGCCGGGTGCTTACAGAGCGCTGCCACCGAACTTGTGGGTGTACTGCAGGTTGATCGTGCGCCCCACGCTGTCGAACCAGGACACGTCGTAGTACGGGTATGCAGTGTAGGTACGGTCCTTCGGCGGCATCTTGTTGAACACATTGACCACCGACAGCGACAGGCGCGAATGGTCGTCGACGCGGTACTGCAGCGATGCGTTGTAGCGGTAGGTTGCCATCACGTACGGGCTGTCACCGCTGTCCCAGTCGAACACCTGGTCGTAGCTGTCCGAGGTCGGCAGCTTGCCCAGGCGCGAACCGTACACCGTCGCCGACCACGCATCCTTTTCCCAGGTCACGCTCAGGCCGGTCTTGGTGCGTGGGATGTCGAAGCCGCTGTTGACTGCGAACTGGTCTTCGCTGCGGTCGCCCGGGTAGCGCTGGAAGTCATGCTTCTTCACCCAGGTGTGGGTGCCGTTGAAGATGAAATCGCCGATCCCTGTCTGCAAGCGGTAGCGCAGGCCGACGTCGATGCCGGAGGTGGACTCGCGGGCGACGTTGATCGGCTCCACGCGCACGCCATACAGGCGCCCGTCGTTGCTGCGGGTAATGCGTGCCAGCGCGTCCACGCAGGTCGGCGAGGTGACGTCGGCGCTGCCGAGGCGGCAGTTCGCTTCGTTGGCCAGGATCGTGCGCACATCCATGTCCTGCACCTGGTTGCGCATGTCGATGTCGAACCAGTCCACCGACAGGTCCAGGCCGATCGCCGGCGACCAGACCACGCCGGCGCTCCACGAGGTGCTGGTTTCCGGGTCGAGCTGGCGGTTGCCGGTGCGGCTGCGGATCAGGTTGCGCTCGTAGTCGGCACAGTCGCTGGCACCGTCGGCGCGGCAGCTGTACAGGTCTTCGGCGCTGGTCTCGTCGTTGCCCGGGCCGGCGAATACATAGTGCAGGTCAGGCGCACGGAACGCGGTGCCATATGAACCGCGCACCAGCAGCGTGTCGATCGGGCGCCATTCCAGGCCGCCGCTCCAGGTGGCCTTGCCGATGGTGTGACCGGAATAGCGGTACTGGTCGTAGCGGCCGGCCACGCTCAGGTTGACCGTCTCGTGCAGCGGCATGCGCAGCTCCGCAGCGGTCGCCCAGCGGTTGCGAGAACCGTTGCCGTCCGAATCCTTCCAGCTGTAGTAGTAGTACTCGGTCGCCAGCGGATCGGGATTCAGCGAGTAGGCCTGCTGGCCTACTTCCACGGTCGCGGCAAACCCGGCGTCGCCACCGGGCAGGGCGAACAGGGCCGAATTGGTCAGGGTGAAGGCGGCGGTCTCCGTGCGCGACTTCGGGGTGTAGGTGGTACGCGCGGCGATCGAGTCGTACTCGGCGCGGGTCAGTGGCCGGTACAGGCGCGACGGGTCGGCGTTGTAGATCGGGAAACCGTCGTCATCCACGCCCAGCTGCGGGCCGAGGAACAGGTCATTGGCCTTGGCGGCAATGATCTGTGCCCAGCTGATCCGCGACTGGTACTGCGAATGGCTCAATGCCGCTTCGTAATCCCAGTTGCCGGCCAGGTTGCCCTTGAAGCCAGTGGTCACGCTGAAGGTCTTCTGCGTGCTGCGCACCATGGCATTGCGCAGGCCACCCATTTCCTCGGGGGAGAACTGGCGCTGCCAGAACTCGATCTCGCCGGTGGCTTCGTTGTTGAAGTAGCCCGACTCGTCACCGTTGGCATCCATCCGGCCCCACTTGGTGACGTCGCGCATCAGCGAAAGCGTGTGGTAACCCAGCTGCACGTCCGCGAACCACTGCTGGCCATTGTCGAAGTCGTAGCTCAGCGACGCGTAGCCGTTGGCACCGCGGCGCTTGCTGAGGATGGTGCCATAGCCGATCGAGCTGTCGCTGCCACAGTAGTAGCCGTACTTCGGGCGATAGGCGCGATAGGTGCTGCCCTGGTTCTGGCCGGACAGCGCTTCGCAGGTGGCCGCGCCCGGGTCCAGGTAGTCATCGTTGTAGTCGGTGCGCAGGTACGCACGGCGCGCGATGCGCGAGCCCTCGGTGGGGCCATCCTGGGTCGAGTCCTGGATGTCACGCTCATAGGCCCACAGCGGGGTCTGCGACTGCAGTTCGACGCTGTAGACGGCGTTGAAATTGCCACGGCTGAAACCGCTGGCCAGGCTCATGTCGAACGACTCGCCACCGCCTTCGGTGGTGGTGCCCATGCGCATGTCGATGGTGGTGCCGTCCGCCTTTTTCTTCAGGATGAAGTTGACCACGCCGGCGATCGCGTCCGAACCGTAGATGGCCGACGCGCTGCCGGTCAGCACTTCGATGCGCTCGATCATTCCCAGCGGGATGTTGGAGACATCGGTGAAGTTGCTGCGGCCCTTGAACGGCATCGGGAAATCGGCGATGCGGCGGCCATTGACCAGCACCAGCGTATGGTTCGGGCCCAGGCCGCGCAGGTCCACCTGCTGCGCGCCCGGCGAGAAGTCGGCGCCACTGGAAGACTGCGGGCTCTGCGTCTCACCGCCGTTCTGGGTCATTGCACGCAGCACGTCCGGCACGCTGGTGAAACCGCTGGAGCGGATCTGCTCGGCGTTGATCACCGTGATCGGGGCCGGGCCTTCCACCTGGGCGCGCGGAATGCGCGAGCCGGTGACCTGCACCGCGTCCAGTTGTTGAACCGAAGAGGAAGCCGGTGCCTGGGCCGCCGCGGAAGCAGCCACGCCCATCAACGCCAGCTGGATCGACCACGCCATCGCCTGTCTACGCATGAGGAATTCTCAAAAATGATGCCGGCCCGCAGAGGAGGGGCCCTGTCCCCCATTCATATTTCTGGAATGGGCGCGCGCATTTAACGCCTTTTTCATGTCCTTGACTACCGGGTGTCTATCTGGCAAAGAGTGAAAACGCTTGCAAGTCGATTTTGTTCAGGGAGATCAAGATGCGACCCCTCTACAGGCTCCGGCGCGGTGTCTTCCTCTGGCTGCTGTCGCTGGTCCTGGCCTGGCCGTCCGCGAGCCCTGCCCAGGACCTGCAGGGACCGGGCTTCGCCTACTACGAAGTGGGTGACCTGGATGCGCCGAGACCCGGTCCGCGCGTACCGGCGATGATGCTGATGGGCGGTGGCGAATGGGTGCCCGAGGCCTTCCAGTGGTGGCTGAAGCAGGCCGGCCATGGCCGCGTGCTGATCCTGCGGGCCTCCGGCAAGGACGAGCTGCAGGACCGTCTCTATCACCAGATCGGCGGCACCACCGCCGTGCAGACCCTGGTCTTCGACAGCCGTCGCGGCGCCGACGATCCGGCGGTGCTGCGGGTGGTGGCTGCAGCCGATGCGATCTTCATTGCCGGCGGCGACCAGTCGCGCTACATCCGCTTCTGGAAGGGCACCGCGCTCAACCGCGCCCTCAACGCGCATGTGCGCGCCGGCAAGCCGATCGCCGGTACCAGCGCCGGGCTCGCCATCCTGGGGGGCTATGCCTACGGCGCGATGGACGGCGGCAGCATCACCTCCGCCGGCGCCCTGGCCGACCCGATGGGCCGCGCGGTGACCCTCGACAGCGGCTTCCTGCAGATGCCCTACCTGCAGCGCGTGGTCACCGACACCCATTTCGACAAACGCGACCGGCTCGGACGCCTCATCGTGTTCGTGGCCCGTGCCGCGCTGGAGAGCGGCGACCCCGGCATCGTCGGCATCGGCGTCGACGAGGACACCGCCCTGTGCGTGGAGCCCGATGGCCAGGCACAGGTCTACAGCGCCGACGGCCAGGGCCGGGTCTGGGTGGTCAGCCCCGGCCGCGGTGCCGATCGTCTGGTCGAGGGCGAACCCCTGCGCTTCCATGCCGTGCCGGTAACGGTGGTCGCCAGTGGCAGCCGCATGCGGCTGGACGACGTCCAGGCCGAGGCCGATTACCAGGCCGTGGCCGACATCAGCGATGGCGAAATTGAGTTCACGCTTCGGTAGGGCCGGCCGCTGGCCGGCAACTCACCTTCCCCGATGCGCCCCTTGCCGGCCAGCGGCCGGCGCTACCCTGCAATCCATTCCCTCGTCCTGCTGGAGATGTACCCGATGAAACTGCGTCTGGCCCTGTGTGCGCTGCTGTCCCTGCCGTTGCTGGCCCAGGCCGCCCCAGCGGTCTCGCCGCTGCTGGTCATCCACGGCGGCGCCGGCGTCGAGCGCAGGGACCTGTCGCCGGCCGAAGAGAAGGCCGCGCGTGATGCGTTGCGCGCTGCGCTGCTGAAGGGGCATGCCGAACTGGCGGCCGGTCGCCCGGCGCTGGCCGCGGTCACTGCGGCAATCACCGTGCTGGAGGACGATCCGACCTTCAACGCCGGCAAGGGCGCGGTGTTCACCCATGACGGCCACAACGAGCTGGACGCCGCCGTGATGGACGGCGCCACCCAGGCCGCAGGCGCGGTGGCCGGCGTGCAGCGGGTGCGCAACCCGATCCTGCTGGCACAGACCGTGATGCAGAAGTCCAGGCACGTGATGATGGTCGGGCAGGGCGCCGAAACCTTCGCGGCCGAGCAGGGCATTGCCCTGGTGGATCCCTCCTACTTCCGCACGGAGAAGCGCTGGCAGCAGCTGCAGCGCGCACTGAAGGAAGAGGCCAGCGGCCAGGCCCATGCCGACCTGGAGACCGCAAGGCACTTCGGCACCGTGGGCGCGGTCGCGCTGGACGCGCAGGGGCACCTGGCCGCCGGCACGTCCACCGGCGGCATGACCAACAAGCGCTACGGTCGCGTGGGTGACTCGCCGATCATCGGCGCCGGTACCTGGGCCGACGCGCGCTGTGCGGTGTCGGGCACCGGCTGGGGCGAGTACTACATCCGCACCGCGGCCGCGCACGAGATCTGCGCGCGCATGCGCTACCAGGGGCAGACGCCGGAGCAGGCCGGCAAGGGCGTCATCAACCAGGCGATTCCGCAGATGGGCGGCGACGGCGGCGCGATCGTGCTCGGCGCCGATGGAAAAATGGCCGCGCCGTTCAACACCCAGGGCATGTATCGGGGCTGGATCGGCGCCGACGGCGTTCCCCATGTCGCAATTTTCGCCAGCGAAGCACTGCCGGCTCCCGGGCAATAACCTTGCGTATCAATGGGTTTGCGACGACGTGTGAAAAAGATGGAAAAAAGCGTTGACAGCCCCTCGTCCCATCAGCAGAATAAGCGGCTCACCACCACACACCGCAACGCTTCGGCGGCAACGGGACGGGGTGGTAAGGAGGGATACCCAAGCGGCCAACGGGGGCAGACTGTAAATCTGCTGGCTTACGCCTTCGGTGGTTCGAATCCACCTCCCTCCACCAGTTTCACGTTGTGACATTCCCGGCGCGGGAGTAGTTCAATGGTAGAACCTCAGCCTTCCAAGCTGATGGTGCGGGTTCGATTCCCGTCTCCCGCTCCATTGAATGAACTTTGAATAGTATCGAGTTCATGTCATAATGCAAAACTCGGCTCACGTAGCTCAGTCGGTAGAGCACTTCCTTGGTAAGGAAGAGGTCGAAGGTTCGATTCCTTTCGTGAGCACCATCTTAAGCATCACCTCTCAGACGAATTCGAGATAAGCAGCCATGGCC
>NZ_JAJNOF010000015.1:0-110583 GCF_027854495.1 Stenotrophomonas sp. PI_27 | reverse complement strand
GCTGTCAGGGCGCAAACGAAGGAGCCGGGCAAATGCCCGGCTCTTTCATTTCTGCAATCACCTCGTGTTGCCGGCCAGCGGCCGGCACTACCGGGCTTAGGCCGCTTCGTACGTGCCGTAGCTGCGCAGGCGCGTATAGCGCTGCTCCAGCAACTGTTCGGTGGACAGTGCGTCCAGTGCGTCCAGTTCGTTCAGCAGCACCGCCTTCAGGCGCTTGGCCATCTGGGTCGGGTTGCGGTGGGCGCCACCGGTCGGCTCGCGCACGACCTTGTCGACCAGGCCCAGGCTCTTCAGGCGCGGCGCGGTCAGGCCCAGCTGCTCGGCCGCCTCCTTGGCCTTGCCGGCGTCCTTCCACAGGATCGAGGCGCAGCCTTCCGGGGTGATGGTCGAGTACACCGCATATTCCAGCATGACGGTGCGGTCGCCCACGCCCAACGCCAGTGCGCCGCCGGAGCCGCCTTCACCGATCACGGTGCAGATGATCGGCACCTTCAGCTCGGCCATCTCGATCAGGTTGCGCGCGATTGCTTCGGACTGGCCGCGCGATTCGGCGTCGATGCCCGGCCAGGCGCCTGCGGTGTCGATCAGGGTCAGCACCGGCAGGCCAAAGCGCTCGGCCATCTTCATCAGGCGCAGCGCCTTGCGGTAACCCTCCGGCTTGGGCATGCCGAAGTTGCGCTTGATCTTTTCCTTGGTGTCGCGGCCCTTCTGGTGGCCGATCACCATCACTGCGCGGCCATTGATGCGGGCCAGGCCGCCCATGATGGCCTTGTCGTCGGCGAACGCGCGGTCACCGGCCAGCTCCTGGAACTCATCGCAGATGATGCGGATGTAGTCGGCGGTGTATGGCCGCGACGGGTGGCGGGCCAGCTGCAGCACCTGCCACGAGGTCAGGTTGCGGAAGATCTGCGCGGTGCGCACGCGCAGCTTGTCCTGCAGCGCATGCACTTCCGCCTCGACATTGACCGCCGGCCCGGCGCTGGCGTTGCGCAGCTCCTGGATCTTGGCTTCCAGGTCGGCGATGGGTTGCTCGAAGTCGAGGTAGTTCGGATTCATCGGAAGCCGTCGTGTAAAGAAGGGGGCAATTCTAGCCGAATGCGTGCAAACCACCCGTACGCCTTCGTCTGGAAGGCGACGGTAGCGCAGGCGGGCAGGGCGCGCCAGTCAGTTCAGGGCACCACCAGGGCGCTGCGGCCCATCAGCTGCCCGCGCTGGGAGACGAAGTCGTTGTAGGCCTCGTTGGCCTCCCGGCCGAGGTTGGCGCCGAGGGTCGCGGTGGCCGAGGTGAAGGCCATCTGCGCGTCGAAGTCCTGCTTGCGCAGGGCCTTCTGTTCATCGGCGGTGGTGGCCTTCAGCCAGCGCGCATAGACCTCGCGCAGCGGCGCGGCATGCGCCTCGAAGGCGGGGTCAAGGGCCGGCAGGCTGGCCGGGGCCGGCTCCAGGCTGAATGCCGGCGTGACGTAGCCGGCCGGCTGTTCGCGCTTGAACGCGCCGGGCTGGCCCATGCCTTCCTCGACGTAGGTGATGAAGTCCGGGGCGGTGAACACCTTTGCCACGATCTGGCCGCCGCTGGAATCGACATGGGCCACCACCTTTTCCTTCGGGAACGGCTCGCGCACGCCGTAGGTCCAGGTCTTGTCGATGAACAGGTCGTGGCGCTTCTCGAAGGGACCTTCGAAGTCGACGCCGCCCAGTTCGATGCCGGCCGTGCCGGTGCCGAAGTTCTTCAGCTTGCTCTCGTCGGTGACATAGACCTCGCGGGCGATCACGTACTCGCTCAGGGTCGGGTTGATCAGGCCGCCACGGCCGTCGACGTAGACGATGAAGCGCACATCACCGAGCTTTTCGGTATGCAGGCGATGCTCGCCGACAGCGAGCGAGACCGGGCGCGAACCGTGTGCGGCCACCGGCAGGTCCTGGCCGTCGATGCTCAGCGCCAGCGGCGTGTCGGTCGGGTTGTCGATCTGGAACTCGATCTTCGACGGGGAGCAGGCGGCCAGGGCCAGTGCGGCAGCGAACGGGAACAGCAGGGTCTTCATCGGCAATCGTCCTTGATACATGGAACGCGGAAACGGGAAAACCACGGAGCCAGCCTCAGCTGGCCCAGGGGGGGCTGTAACGCACCTTCAGCGTGCGCACGGCAGGATCGGCGCGCAGCGCCTCCATCAGCTTGGAATCGATGCGCACCGCGCTCTGCCCGGACACATCAAGCATGCCGGCGACGCCGCCGTGCGGCCCCTTCAGCAGCAGGTCCAGGCGCAGTGGCGTCCGCCCCGGGCGATGGCGGTCGAGCAGCGCATCGATGCGCTCCCAGACCGGGCGCTGCTGGCGCAGGTCCAGCCGCAGCGACAACCGTGTGGCGTAGTTGGCGCAGACTTCATCGAAGTCCCAGCACTGGCGGATGCGCAGCGCGAAGCCGCCGTTGAACTCGTCCTCGCGCAGGCCGCCCTTGACCACCAGGATGCGGTCCTTGGTCATCAGGTGGCCGAACTCGGCCATCGCGTCGGAGAACGCGCTGCACTCGACGCGGCCGCGGCCATCTTCCAGCTGGATGAAGATCTGGCTCTCGCCCTTGCGGCGCACGCCGACCACCTGGCCGGCCAGCACGGTCTGCACTTCCGGCCGCCAGCGCTTTTCGCCGCCGCCGCCGCCGCCGCTGTTGGCACTCCAGATCTTCTCCACCGAACCCAGGTCGTTGCCGACCAGGTCGCGCACATCGTCGCGCCAGGGATCGAACGGGTGGCCGCTCAGGTAGAAGCCCAGCGTGTCGCGCTCGCCGTTCAGGCGCTGCAGCAGCGGCCATTCTTCGGCCTCGGGCAGGTCCAGCTGGATCGACACGGCGCTCGGGTCGGGACCGCCGAACAGCGAGTTCTGCCCGGAGGCACGTTCGCGCGCCATCTGGTCGGTGGCCTTGATCACTTCCGGCAGCTGCAGCATCAGCGAGGCCCGGTTGCGGCCGAGCTCGTCCAGCGCACCGCAGTTGATCATCGCTTCCAGGGTACGGCGATTGAGCTTGGCCGAACCAACGCGCGTGCAGAAGTCGAGCAGGTCCTTGAACGGGCCGCCCTTCAGTCGTTCCTCGACCACTGCTTCGCAGGCGCCCTGGCCGACGCCCTTGATCGCACCGAGGCCGTACTGGATGGTGTCCGGCGTCACCGCTTCGAACATGAAGGCCGACTGGTTCACCTTGGGCGGCAGTACGGTCAGGCCGAGGTTGCGCACTTCGTCGAGGAAGCCGACCACCTTGTCGGTGTTGTCCAGATCGGACGACAGCGTGGCCGCCATGAACTCGGCCGGGTAGTGGCGCTTCAGCCATGCGGTCTGGTAGCTGACCAGCGCGTAGGCGGCGGCGTGCGACTTGTTGAAGCCGTAGCCGGCGAACTTCTCCATCAGGTCGAAGATTTCGTCGGCCTTGGGGCCATCGACGCCGCCCTTGGCTGCACCTTCGCGGAAGATCTCGCGGTGCTTGGCCATTTCCGCCGGCACCTTCTTGCCCATCGCGCGGCGCAGCAGGTCGGCGCCGCCCAGCGAGTAGCCGCCGACGATCTGCGCCATCTGCATGACCTGCTCCTGGTACACCATGATGCCGTAGGTGTCCTTCAGGATGGCTTCGGTGCGCGGATCGGGATAGATGATCTCTTCCTGCCCGTGCTTGCGCGCGTTGAACGAAGGAATCAGGTCCATCGGGCCGGGGCGGTACAGCGACACCAGCGCGATCAGGTCTTCGAAGCGGTCGGGGCGCGCATCCTTCAGCAGGCGGCGCATGCCGGAGGACTCGAACTGGAACACCGCGCCGGTGTTGCCGTTGGCGAAGATGTCCTTGTAGGTGGGCGCATCGTCGAGGGGGATCGCGGCGATGTCGACCGGCGGGATGCCCGCGCGTTCGTGGCGCTTGTTGATCGCCTTCACTGCCCAGTCGATGATGGTCAGCGTGCGCAGGCCGAGGAAGTCGAACTTCACCAGGCCCACTTCTTCCACGTCGTTCTTGTCGAACTGGGTGACCGGGTTCTTGCCGAGCCCGTTCTCGTCATGTTCGGCGTACAGCGGGCAGAACTCGCTCAGTGGCTCGGGCCCGATCACCACGCCACCGGCATGCTTGCCGGCGTTGCGGGTCAGGTCCTCCAGCTGCAGCGCCAGGTCGATCAGGTCGCGGACATCGTCCTCGGTCTCGTAACGCTGGATCAGTTCGGCCGAGGCCATTTCCGAGCTGGGGCCTTCCTTGCCCTTGCCCAGCGCATCCTTGAGGTGGATGCCCAGGATGTTCGGGATCAGCTTGGAGACGCCGTCCACCAGGCCGTACGGGAAACCGAGCACGCGGCCGGAGTCGCGCACCACCGCCTTGGCGGCCATGGTGCCGTAGGTGATGATCTGGCTGACGCGTTCGCGCCCGTACTTGCGCGCAACGTAGTCGATCACCTCGTCGCGGCGGTCCATGCAGAAGTCGATGTCGAAGTCGGGCATCGACACGCGTTCGGGGTTCAGGAAGCGCTCGAACAGCAGGTTGTACGGCAGCGGATCCAGGTCAGTGATCTTCAGCGCCCATGCCACCAGCGAGCCGGCACCCGAACCACGGCCGGGGCCGATCGGAATGCCCTGGTTCTTGCCCCACTGGATGAAGTCGGCCACGATCAGGAAGTAGCCGGGGAAGCCCATCTTGATGATGGTGTCGAGCTCGAACTCCAGGCGCTCGAAGTAGTCTTCGCGGGACTTGCCCGGCGCCAGCGGATTCTTCTCCAGGCGCTCTTCCAGGCCATCACGCGACATCTTCTGGATCCAGGTGTCCAGGGTCTCGTCGTCGGGCACCGGGTAGTTGGGCAGGAAGTAGGTGCCCAGCCGCATCTCGATGTTGCAGCGCTCGGCCAGCGCCAGCGTGTTGTCGATGGCATCGGGAATGTCGGCGAACAGCGCGCACATTTCTTCGGCCGACTTCAGGTACTGCTGGTCGCTGTACTCGCGCGGGCGCTTGGGATCGTCCAGCACGCGGCCGGTGGAAATGCACACGCGCGCTTCGTGCGCGCTGAAGTCCGACGGCGACAGGAAGCGCACGTCATTGCTGGCCACCACCGGCAGGCCACGCTGGCCGGCGGCCATCAGCGCGAACTGGTTGAAGGTCTCCTCGCCCTCGCGGCCGGTGCGGGTCAGCTCCAGGTGCAGGCCATCGCCGAACACGCGCTGCCAGTCGGCCAGCTGCTGCTCGGCCAGCTCATGCTTGCCGTCCAGCGCCAGGCGCCCGGCCAGGCTCTGGCGCCCGGCCAGCGCGAACAGGTTGGCGTTGCCGGCCTTCAGCCAGTCCGGGTGGATGGCCACGCCGCCTTCGGGGCGATGGCCTTCCATCCAGGCGCGGGTCAGTAGCCGCGACAGGCTCAGGTAACCCTCGCGATCGCGGCACAGCAGGGTCATCCGCCATGGGTCCTGGCCTTCCTCGGCGATCAGCACGTCGGCACCGGCGATCGGCTTGATGCCGACGCCTTCGGCGGCCTTGTAGAACTTGACCAGGGCGAACAGGTTGTTGAGGTCGGTCACCGCCAGCGCGGGCAGGCCGAGTTCGACCGAGCGCGACAGCAGGTTGGCCTGCTTGGCCTTCTTCGGGTCCGCCTGGTCCGGCTTGGCCGGCACGCGGATGGTCGAGTCCGCCAGCGAGAACTCGGTGTGGACGTGGAGATGTACGAAGCGGGAGTTGGACATGCCGGACCAGGTTGGAGCGCGCGGGCCCCGGGTGCTGACGGAGGTTCGTCGCCGGGGTCGGAAGCGCTGGAGTGCCCGGTCAGGGTAGCGAGGGCAGGGGGTGGCGACAAGCTCTTGACGGCACGCGATATCGCATTCGCGCTATCGCTTGCCACGGTTCGCAGGCGAGCCGCGGGCCCTGTCCTGCCGTGCTTCCACACCCCCTGCGCCGCTGGCGCTCCCCCCGGCTCGGGGCACTCCTCACCGCACGGCTTGTCCCTGTCGGCGGCCGTTCAGGCGATCGCGGGGGCGCGGGTGGTGTCCAGGCACTCACGTACCGGGGCGAAGCTGCGCCGATGCTCCATGCAGGGGCCGTGTTCACGCAGGGCGGCTAGGTGGGCCGGCGTGCCATAGCCCTTGTGCTGCTCGAAGCCGTACTGCGGGTGGCGGGCGTGGACGTCCTGCATGTAACGGTCGCGCGAGACCTTGGCCAGGATCGACGCCGCCATGATCGCGCGGTCGATGCCATCGCCACCGATCAGCGCCTGGGCCGGCAGCACCAGGCCCTTGGGCACCACGTTGCCGTCGATGCGGGCGAAGCCGGCCACGTGGGCGACCGCTGCCACCACCTCGCGCATGCCCTGCAGGGTGGCCTGGTAGATGTTCAGGCGGTCGATGGTGTCCACGTCCACCAGCACCACGTGCCAGGCCAGCGCACGCTCGATGATGCGGTCATGCAGCTGTTCGCGGCGTGCCGCCGTCAGCTGCTTGGAGTCGTCGAGGCCGTTGATGCGTGGCCGCGACGGGTCGAACACCACCGCCGCCACTGCCACCGGCCCGGCCAGCGGGCCACGGCCGGCCTCGTCGACGCCGGCCACCAGGCGCTCCGGCTCGACCACGGCCACACCGTCGAACAGGGTCAGGCTGGCTGCGGCGGCGTGACGGCGGCTCATGGCTGTGCCTGGTCGCGCATCAGCAGTTCGCCGACGGCGTCGGCGGCACGCGCCGAGGCGTTGCGGCGCAGGCGTTCGTGCAGGCGCACGTAGGTATCCTGCAGATCGGTCACCCGCTGCGGGTGGTCAAACCACTGCTGGATGGCCGCGGCCAGCCGGTCCGGCGTGCAGTCGTGCTGCATCAGTTCCGGCGCCAGGTCCTGGCCGGCCAGGATGTTGGGCAGGGCAAAGCGGTCGACCTTGATCAGCCCAAGCGCCTTCACCAGGCGATAGGTCAGCTCGTTGACGCGGTACCCGACCACCATCGGCCGCTTCACCAGCATCGCTTCCAGGGTCGCGGTGCCCGACGCCAGCACCACCACGTCAGCGGCGATCATCGCGTTGCGTGCCTGGCCATCCAGTACCTGCGAGTAGGCCACCGGCAACGCCGAGCGCGATAGCTGTTCTTCAATCAGCTGCCTGCAGGCCGGATTGGCGGCAGGCACCACCACGTGCAGGCCGGGAATGCGCTCGGAAACCTGCCAGGCCGCTTCGAAGAACGGCTCGCCCAGGCGCGAGATCTCGCCCAGGCGGCTGCCCGGCAGCACGGCGAGCACCTTGGCTGAGGTCGGCAAGCCGAGCGCGGCACGCGCTTCCTCGCGGTTGCCCTGCAGCGGAATGTCATCGGCCATCGGGTGGCCGACGAAGCGCGCGTCGATGCCGTGCCTGGCATAGATCGGCGGCTCCATCGGGAACAGGCACAGCACCAGGTCGGCGCTGCTGCCGATCTTCTCGGCGCGCTTCTCGCGCCAGGCCCAGACCGAGGGGCTGACGTAATGCACGGTGCGCACGCCGCGCTGCTTCAGCCAGCGCTCGATGCCCAGGTTGAAGTCGGGTGCGTCGATGCCGATGAACACGTCCGGCTGCCAGTCCAGCGCACGCTGGCGGAACGCCGAGCGCAGCTTCAGCAGGCGCGGCAGGTGGCGCAGCACTTCGGTCAGCCCCATCACCGCCAGCTCGCTGGCATCGTGCCAGGTCTGGCAGCCAGCGCTGCGCATGGCGTCGCCGCCGATGCCGGCGAACTCGGCATTCGGGAAGCGCGCCTTCAATTCGCGCACCAGGCCTGCACCGAGCAGGTCGCCGGAGGCTTCACCGGCAACCAGCGCGATCCGCAACGGGCGCTCGCTGAGCACCCGCTGCGCAGGAACGCTGCCGGCCATCGAGGCCAGCGGGATCACCGCGGCGCCGGCCGGCGCCTGGCCGGTCGCGCTGCTCATCGCAGCAGGGGCCTCTCGGCGTGCTCGATGAAGTCCAGCATCGCCTTCACGTCGTCGCTGTCACGCGCCTGTTCGGTCAGCTGCACCTTGGCCTCGGCCAGCGGCAGGCCTGCCACGTACAGCGTGCGGTAGGCACGCTTGATGGCCGAAATGCGCTCGGCGTCGAAGCCGCGGCGCTTCAGGCCTTCGCTGTTGATGCCGCGCGGGCGGCCCAGCGAATCGGTGCCGACCATGGTGAACGGCGGAACGTCGCCATTGGTCAGTGCGCCCATGCCCAGGAAAGCGTGTGCGCCGATGCGGCAGAACTGGTGAGCACCGGCGAAGCCGCTGATGATCACGTAGTCGCCCACGGTCACGTGGCCGGCCAGGGTGGTGTTGTTGGAGAACACGCAGAAATTGCCGACATGGCAGTCGTGTGCCACGTGCGTGTAGGCCAGCATCCAGTTGTCGTTGCCGATGGTGGTGATGCCACCGCCGCCGCCGGTGCCGCGGTTGAGCGTGACGAACTCGCGGAACACGTTGCGGTCGCCGATCACCAGTTCGGTGCGCTCGCCGCCGAACTTCTTGTCCTGCGGCTCGCCACCGATCGCGGCGTGGCCGACGAAGCGGTTGTCGCGGCCGATCCGGGTCGGGCCGTGGATGCTGCAATGGGGGCCCACCACCGTGCCGGCACCGATTTCAACGTCGGGGCCGATCAGGGTGAAGGCACCCACCTGGACATCGTCGGCCAGGCGTGCGGCCGGGTCGATGACGGCGGTGGGGTGGATCCGCGGTGCGTTGTCAGTCATTGCTGCCTCCAGTGGATCAGCCCTTGGCGCCGGCGCACATGACCTCGGCCGAGGCAACGACTTCGCCGTTGACCTTGGCTTCGCCGTAGTACCAGCCCATGTTGCGGATCAGGCGCTTCATCTGCACGTCCAGCATCAGCACGTCGCCGGGCACGACCTGCTTGTTGAAGCGGGCGTTTTCCACCTTGACCATGTAGAACAGCTTGGACTGCGCATCGCGGCCGAGCGTGAGCTGGGTCATGACGCCGCCGGCCTGCGCCAGCGCTTCGATGATCAGCACGCCGGGCATGATCGGGCGGCCCGGGAAGTGCCCCTGGAAGAACGGCTCGTTGATGCTGACGTTCTTCTGCGCCAGGATCCGCTTGGCCTCGACGTCGAGTTCAAGCACCCGGTCCACCAGCAGGAACGGATAGCGGTGCGGAAGCAGTTCCTGGATCTGGCAGACGTCGATCGGAAGCTGCAGCGAATCGTTCATTCTTTCTCCTTGCCAGCAGCCAGGACACGGCGAGCCAGTGCGTCGAGCTGCTTGAAGCGCGCGGCGTTCTTGCGCCACGTGCGGTTGTCGGTCAGTGGGGTGCCGGACGAGTACTCGCCCGGCTCGGTGATGGAGTTGCGGACCACCGACTTGCCGGTGATCACGACCTTGTCGCAGATCTCGAGGTGGCCGACCACGCCCACGGCGCCACCGAGCAGGCAGTAGCGGCCGATCTTGGCGCTGCCGGCGATGCCGGTGCAGCCGGCGATGGCCGAGTGCGCACCGATCTGCACGTTGTGGGCGATCTGCACCAGATTGTCCAGGCGCACATCCTCGGCAAGGACGGTGTCTTCCAGCGCGCCGCGGTCAACGCAGGTATTGGCGCCGATCTCGCAGTCATCGCCGATGCGCACGCCGCCCAGCTGCGGCACCTTGATCCATTTGCCGGCATCCATGGCCAGGCCGAAGCCATCGGCGCCGAGCACGGCGCCGGGATGGATGCGCACGCGCTTGCCCAGCCTGACCCGGGTGACCAGGGTGACGCGGGCGATCAGTTCGCAGCCGGTATCGAGGCTGCAGTCCTCGCCGATCACGCTGCCGGCACCGATGATGCAGTTCTCGCCGATGACGCTGCGCGCGCCGATGGTCACGAACGGGCCGATGTGGGCGCTGGCAGCCACCCGTGCGTCCGGATCGATGACCGCGCTGGGGTGGATGCCCGGCGGGCGGGTCGGCGCGATGTCGAACAGCGCGGCGATCTTGGCGAATGCGGTGTAGGGGTCCTTGGCCACGAGCGCGGCGCCGGGGGCGGCCTCGACATCGTCGGCACGCAGCACCACCAGCGAAGCCTGGCTGTCGGCCAGCTGGGCGCGGTAGCGCGGATTGGCGAGGAAGGTCAGCTGGCCAGGACCGGCGTGGGCGAGGGTGGCCACGCCATGGATGGCAGTGGCGGGGTCGCCATGGACCTGCAGGCCGAACTGCTCGGCGAGTTGCTGGGCGGTGTAGGTGGGAGTATTCACGGCGGGAGTTTAACGTGTGGCGCCATTTCGGTCATGCGGGGGGCATATGCAGCCAACGGCAGGGCCCCTCGCGGCCGGCAGAGCCAGTGTCATGGGCTGGGTCGGACGGGGCGGGACTGCGGGGGGCGGCGCAAGTACGTCCATGTAGCCTTGGTCGCCGCATCCATGCGGCTCACACCCCCGCAGCCCCACCCCGTCCGACCTCCGACGGCCTGGCGCGAGTGCCAGCCACGGAAACACAGAAAGATCAAAAGCAGAGCGGGCGCTTCCGGCATCCAGGCCAAACGAAAACGCCGGGCAATGCCCGGCGCTTCGCACCCCGTCTGGTGGAGAGCCCCCCTTTGTTAAGGGGGGCGCGCCAACGGCGCGGGGGATAGGTGAAATGCGCGGGCAATTCACCGGAGGTGGATCAGTTCTGAGGAACGACGTTCCTCAGAACTGGCCACCGAACGTGAATTGCAGCCGCTCGATCTTGTCATCGTCTTCCTTCTTCAGCGGGAAGGCGTAGCTGATCGAGATCGGGCCGACCGGGGCACGCCACAGTAGCGCCACACCGGTGGATACGCGCAGTTCGTTGGCCTTGAAGTTGTCCACGCCGGTATACACGTTGCCGAAGTCGACGAAGGCCGACACGCGCGCCGACGGGCTGTCGAACAGGCGCGGGAAGTAGGCTTCCACCGAGCCGACGGTCTTCAGCGAACCACCCAGTGGCTGGCCTTCCGGATAGCCGGTGGTGACTTCGCGCGGACCCAGGGTGTTGTCCTCGAAGCCACGCACCGAGTTGGTGCCACCGGCGTAGAAGTTCTCGAAGAACGGCAGGCCGCTGGCGGTGACGGTACGGGTGGTGCCATCGGGATTGGTCAGCGTACGGGTGTAGTCCTTGCCGTAGGCATCGCCGTAGCCGATTTCGGCGCGGGTGTTGATCACCAGCGACGGCATGATCGGCCAGTACTTGCTGATCTGGTAGTTCAGCTTGTAGTACTCGATGGTCGAACCCGGCAGCGTGGTTTCCAGGCCGATGCGCTGGTAGGTACCGCGGGTCGGCATGAAGTAGTCGTTGCGGGAGTCACGCGCCCAGCCCAGCTCGGTGCGCCAGGCATGGAAGGTGCGCTTACCGACCGCGTTGATGTAGTCGATGATCGACTGCGGGGTAGAACCCTGGTACGTGGTGATCTGGTTGCTGTCGATGCCGAACATCAGCGAGACGGTGTCGGTCTCGGTCAGGGGCACGCCGAACACCACCTGCGCGGCACCGTTGGTGCTGTTGTACTGCGCGGTGTTGAAGTCGGAGTAGTCCAGTTCGCGCCAGGACAGGTTGTAGCCCAGCGACACGCCGTCATCGGTGAAGTACGGGTTGGTGTAGCTGAAACCGTAGCGCTGCAGGTAGCTGCTGCGCGAGGCTTCGACCGACACGCGGTTACCGCCGCCGAGGAAGTTGTTCTGCGACAGCTGCACCGAGGTGGTCATGCCGTAGGACTGCGAGTAGCCCAGGCCGAACACGAAGCTGCCCGAGGTGGTTTCCTTGACGTTGTAGACGACGTCGACCTGGTCGTTGCTGCCGCTGACGGCCGGGGTTTCCACTTCCACCGATTCGAAGTAGCCCAGGCGCTGCAGGCGGATCTTGGAGCGGTCGATCGCGGCCTGCGAGTACCAGCTGTTCTCGAACTGGCGCATTTCGCGGCGCATCACCTCATCGGAGGTGCGGGTATTGCCACGGAACAGGATGCGGCGCACCGACACGCGCGGGCCGGGCACGACCTGCATGTTGATGGCGACGGTCTGCTCGGCGCGGTTGGTGGTCGGGATCGGGTTCACCTTGGCGAACGCGTAGCCGATGTTGGACAGCGAGTTGGTGATGGTGTCCGAACTGAATTCCAGCAGCGCACGCGAGAACGTGTCACCGGACTTCTGGACCACCATGCGCTCGACATCCTCCTGGGGAAGGATGGTGTCGCCGCTGACCTTGATCTCGGAGATCTTGTACTGCGCGCCTTCGGTAACGCCCGCAGTCAGGAACATGTCGCGCTTGTCGGGGCTGATCGAAACCTGGGTGGAATCGATGCTGAAGTCGACGTAGCCGCGGTCGAGGTACCACGAGTTGAGCTTTTCCAGGTCGCCGGACAGCTTCTCCTTCGAGTACTGGTCGTCACGGCGGTACCACGACGCCCAGTTGTGCTCCTTCGACTCCCAGGTGTCGAGGATGTCCTTGCTGTCGTACTTCTCGGTGCCGACCAGGTTGACGTGGCGGATCTTGGCCGCCTTGCCTTCCTTGATGGCAATGGCGATGTCCACGCGGTTGCGGTCCAGCGGGCTCACCGTCGGGGTGATGTCGACGTTGTACTTGCCGCGGTCGTTGTACTGCCGGCGAAGTTCCTGGGTCACGCGGTCCAGGCTCAGGCGATCGAAGGTGCCACCCTCGGTCAGGCCGATGTCGGACAGGCCCTTGAGCAGCTGGTCGGACTTGATGTCCTTGTTGCCGGTCACGGTCAGCTTGTTGATCGCCGGGCGTTCCTTGACGGTCACCACCAGGATCGTGCCCTGGCGGTCCAGCTGCACGTCTTCGAAGAAGCCGGTCTTGTACAGGGCGCGGATCGTCTCGCCGACCTTGTTGTCGGTGACCGTCTCGCCACGCTCCACCGGCAGGTAGGTGAATACCGTGCCCGAGCTGATGCGCTGCAGGCCGTCGACGCGGATGTCGCTGACAGTGAAGGGCTCGGCTGCCTGGGCCAGGGCGGGAGCGCCGGTGACGGCGGCGAGGGCGAGGGCCAGCAGGCGGCGATTGGGGAGTCGCGTCATGTCACGTCCGGTAGGAAGGTCGATTTCATTGGTGCGGGATGCCGACGCTGTAGACGGCAACAACGTGGAAAAGTTCATCGCGGGACCAGGCCGAGGATGTCGTTGTAGAACGCCAACCCCATCAGCCCGGCCAGCAACGCCAGGCCGATGTACTGACCGGCGGCGATGGCACGCTCGCTCAGCGGGCTGCCCTTGACCAACTCGATAAGGTAATACAGCAGGTGCCCGCCGTCCAAGATCGGAATCGGCAGCAGGTTGATGATGCACAGGCTCAGCGACAGCAGGGCCAGGAACTGCAGGAACCAGTCGAGGCCGCGCTGGGCCGAGACATTGGCCACGCGGGCGATGGTGACCGGCCCGGAAACGTTCTGCAGCGAGGCCTTGCCGGTCACGATGCGGGCCATCATGCCCAGTGAGTCGGCGGCCAGGCGGCCGGTCTCGCGCACCGCCACGGTTACCGCATCGAGCGGGCCATAGCGCAGCAGGGTGTCATAGGCCGGGCTGTAGCGGGTGGGGAAGCCGACGCCGATCTGCCAGACCGGGTTGCCCTTGCCATCCTTGCCCTGGCGCGGGGTGACTTCCAGCGCCAGGCGCTCGCCGCCGCGCAGGACCTCGATCATGCCCGGGCCGCCGGCGCGGCCCAGAGCCTGGATCTCGCCGATCACCTGGTCGACGCTGTCGATGCGCTGGCCGTCGATGGCCACGATCAGGTCGCCCGGCTGCAGTTGCCCGGCCACCACGGAATCGGCGGTGAGCGAATCGACCAGGGCCGGTTGCAGCCAGGACTGCCAGTACAGGCCGGCCAGGATCGGGACCCGCCGTTCATCGAAACCGGCTGGCAGCTGCGACAGCGGCAGCGTGCGCACGCGCACCTGGTCGGCCGGGTCCAGCACTTCCAGCTTCACGTCGCGCCGGTCCATCGCCGCGGCAGTCAGCGCCATGCTGGCCTCGCCGAGGGTGGCCACCGGGCGCTCGTCCACGCGCAGCACGCGGTCGCCACTGGCCAGGCCGGCGCTGGCGGCGATGCCGCTGACACGCCCGATGGTGGGCGAGTAGTCCTGCTTGCCGATCACGAACATCGCCCACAGCAGCAGGATGCACAGCAGCAGGTTGGCGATCGGGCCGGCAGCGACAATGGCGATGCGCTGCCAGACGGTCTTGTGGTTGAAGGCCTGGCCGCGCTCGTGCGGGTGGACCTCGACCTCGCGTTCGTCGAGGAACTTCACATAACCGCCCAGCGGAATGGCGGCGATCGCGAACTCGGTACCGTGCCGGTCGCGGCGCGACCACAGCGGCCGGCCGAAGCCCACCGAGAAGCGCAGGATCTTGACCCCGCACAGGCGCCCGACCCAGTAATGCCCGAACTCGTGGAACGTGACCAGCAGCCCGAGGCTGACAATCATCCACCAGACCGATCCGATGAAGTCAGTCATGCAGGCTCACAGTGGCGGGCAGGGGCGGCGGCGTCATGCGGGGCGAGGCGGTCGTTCAGGCGGCGTCGATGGCGTTCAGGGTGAGCTGGCGTGCCCGCTGGTCGGCGGACAACAGGACCTCCAGTGTATCGGCTGGCTCGGTCGGCAGTGTTGAAAGCGCGTTAGCAACCAGCGCCGGGATGGTCAGGAAACCGATCCGGCCCTGAAGAAACGCTGAAACCGCCTCTTCGTTGGCGGCGTTCAGCACCGCCGGCGCGGTGCCGCCGGCCTGCATCGCCTGCCAGGCCAGCGCCAGGCAGGGGAAGGCGTCGGTATCCGGGGCCTCGAAATCGAGCCGGCCCTGGGCCAGCAGGTCCAGCCCGGCCACGCCCGATTCGATGCGCTGCGGCCAGCCCAGGCCAACGGCGAGGGTGGTGCGCATGTCCGGCAGGCCCATCTGGGCCAGGGTCGAGCCGTCGACGAATTCGACCAGCGAATGGACCAGGCTCTGCGGGTGCACCAGTACCTCGATGCGCTCGCCGGGCACGCCGAACAGGTGATGGGCCTCGATGACTTCCAGGCCCTTGTTCATCAACGTCGCCGAATCAACCGAGATCTTTGGCCCCATCGACCACTTGGGGTGGGCAACGGCCTGTGCCGGGGTGACCCGGGCCAGTTCGGCGCGGCTGCGGCCGCGGAACGGGCCGCCGGAGGCGGTCAGCAGGATCCGGCGCACGCCGGCGCCGTCGACGCTGGCATCGCGCGAGCGCAGGCACTGGAAGATCGCGCTGTGTTCGCTGTCGATCGGGATGATTTCGGCGCCGGCACGCTCGGCAGTGCGGGTCAGCAGTTCGCCGGCCAGCACCAGTGATTCCTTGTTGGCCAGCAGGATGCGCTTGCCGGCGGCCGCCGCGGCCAGGGTCGAGGACAGGCCGGCGGCACCGACGATGGCCGCAACCACGGTATCGCAGGCGTCGCTGGCGGCCAGCTGGTCCAGCGCGGCCTGGCCGGCATGGGCCTCGGTGGCCAGGCCGGCGTCGCGCAGGCCGTCGCGCAGCTCGGCATACAGCGATTCATCGGCGATGACCGCATGGGCCGGCGCATGCTGGCGGCACAACGCCAGCAGCGCCTGCACCTGGCGCCCGGCAGCCAGCACGGTGGCCCGGTAGCGCTGCGGGTGGCGGGCGATCACGTCCAGCGTGGAGGCACCGATCGAACCGGTGGCGCCGAACACGGCGACCCGGCGCAGGTCTGC
The DNA here is from genome assembly GCF_027854495.1 of Stenotrophomonas sp. PI_27. Taxonomy (NCBI): domain Bacteria; kingdom Pseudomonadati; phylum Pseudomonadota; class Gammaproteobacteria; order Lysobacterales; family Lysobacteraceae; genus Stenotrophomonas; species Stenotrophomonas sp. PI_27. Next base: position 94,965 of record NZ_JAJNOF010000015.1, on the reverse strand, counting down.
AGCTGCATTCATGGTCAGAACCCGAAGATTTCCTTGCCCAGCGCGAACACCGGGACCGCGGCCAGGACGCCGTCGACACGGTCGAGCACGCCGCCATGGCCCGGGATCAGGTGGCCCGAGTCCTTGGCCCCGGCGTGTCGCTTGATCAGGCTCTCGAACAGGTCGCCCAGCACCGAGGCGAACACGGCCACCACCGAGGTGATCAGCAGGCCCGGCAGGTGCGCGGCATCGATGCCGGCCAGCCAGCCCAGGCCGACGGCCACGGCGACACCGGCCAGCAGGCCGCCGAACAGGCCTTCCCAAGTCTTGTTGGGGCTGATCCGCGGCGCCAGCTTGTGCCTGCCGAAATGGCGGCCGGCGAAATAGGCGCCCGAGTCGGCCGCCCACACCAGCGCCAGCGCGGCCAGCAGCCACAGGTGGCCCTGTTTGCCTGGCGGGTCGCCGCCGGCATGGATCAGCACCAGGGCGGCCCAGGCCGGGACGATGGCCAGGGTGCCGGCCGCCATCTTCAGGATCCGCGAGGGCGCCGACGGCTGTGCGCCGAAGTCGAAGAAGCGCAGCCAGACCAGCGCGGCCAGCCACCAGCCAACACCGGCCAGGGTGGTTATCTGGAACAGCACCAGCGTGCTGCCGTCGGCCCAGACCAGCAGCACCATCAGCAGCAGGTTCAGCACCAGCAGCACGGTCCGCGCCAGGGTGTCTTCGATGCCGGCCAGCTTCAGCCATTCCCACAGGCCGATCAGCAGCACGGCGGCGGCAGCGGCAGCCAGCCACTGCGTGGGCAGCAGCAGGATCGCCGCGATGGCAACCGGTGCCATGATCAGCGCGGCAAGGACTCGGGTCTTGGTCATGGGCTGGAAGTCTCGGTGGCCAGTGCGGCGATCTGGGCGCTGGTCAGGCCGAAACGACGCTCGCGGCCGGCGTAGGCGTCCAGCGCCTGCTGCAGCTGATCGGCATCGAAGTCCGGCCACAGGGCCTCGGTGAACCACAGCTCGGTATACGCCAGCTGCCACAGCAGGAAGTTGCTGATGCGGGTGTCGCCACCGGTGCGGATGAACAGGTCCGGCGGCGGCAGGTCGGCCAGGGCAACCTGGCTGCCCAGCAGCGCTTCGTCGATCTGCTCGGGCAGCAGGCGACCGGCCGCCACTTCGACGGCCAGGGCGCGCGCGGCGCGGGCGATGTCCTGGCGGCCGCCATAGCTGGCGGCGATCGACAGGGTCAGGGTGGTGTTGTCGGCGGTGCGCTGCTCGGCCAGCTGCATGCGGCTGACCAGCCCGGCACCGAAGCGCTCGCGTTCGCCGATGAAGCGCACGCGCACGCCACGCCGGTGCAGCTCGTCCACTTCGCGGTCGAGCGCGCCGAGGAACAGCTTCATCAGCGCATCCACTTCCTCCTGCGGCCGGCCCCAGTTCTCGCTGGAGAAGGCAAACAGGGTCAGCGCAGGAATGCCCAGTTCAAGGCAGCGCTCGATGGTGCGGTTGACCGCGCGCGCGCCGGCACGGTGGCCGATCACGCGCGGGCGACGGCGCTGCTGTGCCCAGCGCCCATTGCCATCCATGATGATGGCAAGGTGACGGGGCAGGGCGGACGGCAACGGAGGCGGGACTGAAGGCATCGACTTCAGACCGACAGCAGTTCTTTTTCCTTGTCGGCAACGACCTTGTCGACGTCCTTGATGTTGGCGTCGGTCAGCTTCTGGATGTCGTCTTCGCCGCGCTTCTTCTCGTCTTCGCTGATCGCCTTGTCCTTGACCAGCTTGGCGATTTCCTTGTTCGCGTCCTGACGGATGTTGCGGATCGCGATCTTGGCGCCTTCGCCTTCCTTCTGCACCTGCTTGGCCAGCTCCTTGCGGCGCTCTTCGGTCGGCGGCGGCATGTTGATGCGGATCGCGGTGCCCAGCGTGTTCGGAGTGAACTCGGCGTTGTAGAGACCCTTTTCGATCTCCTTGATCATGCCTTTGTCGAACGGGGTGACCAGCAGCGAGTGCGCGTCGGCGTTGGAGATCGACGCGACCTGGTTCAGCGGGGTGCTGGCGTTGCCATAGGCGCTGACCGTCACGCGGTCCAGCAGGGCCGGGGTGGCGCGGCCGGTCCGGATGGAGGTGAGGGTGTGCTTCAGAGCGTCAATGCTCTTGGCCATGCGCGTCTGCGCGTTGTTCTTGATGTCGTTGAGCATCGCCCGGTCCTGGGTGTCACTGGAATCGGGCGATTATAGGCGAATACGGGACGCTGCCGGGCCTGAATCGGCCCGGTTGTCGCTTTGCGCTCAGGCTCAGGCCGGGTCGCGGCCCTGGACCAGGGTGCCGATGTTCGCGCCGCTGAGGATCTTCAGCAGCTCGCCCGGCTGGCCCATGTCGAACACGCGCATCGGCAGGTCGCTGTCGCGGGCCAGTGCAAAGGCGGCGGTGTCCATCACTTCCAGGCCGCGGCGGATCACTTCGTCGTAGCTCAGGCTGTCGAAGCGGACCGCGTCGCTGTGCTTGTTCGGATCCTTGTCGTACACGCCATCGACCTTGGTGGCCTTCAGCAGCAGGTCCGCACCGATTTCGATGGCACGCAGGGCGGCGCCGGAATCGGTGGTGAAGAACGGGCTGCCGACGCCGGCGGCGAAGATGACCAGGCGGCCCTTCTCGAGGTGGCGGATGGCGCGGCGGCGGATGTAGTCCTCGCACACGTCGTTGATCTTGATCGCGCTCATCACCCGGGCCTTGGCGCCCAGCTTCTCCAGCGCGTCCTGCATGGCCAGGGCGTTGATGACCGTGGCCAGCATGCCCATCTGGTCGCCGGTGACCCGGTCCATGCCGCCGGCGGCCAGGCCGGCGCCGCGGAAGATGTTGCCGCCGCCGATCACCAGGGCCACTTCGGCGCCGGCCTGCTGGGCTTCGATGACCTCGCGGGCCAGCCGGTTGATGACCTTCGGGTCGATGCCGTAGTCCTCGTCTCCCATCAGCGCCTCCCCGGACAGTTTCAGAAGGATGCGGCGATAGGCGAGCTTGGACATGGGGACCTCGGGTGCGTGGAAATCGCGGGCGATTCTACGCGCATGCGGCGTCGGGCCAAAGTGTTTTGTGCACTGCGGCGCAGAATCCGGGGGTTGGCCCCGGTCCGTGGGGCGTCCCGTTCAGCCGAGTTCGGCGCTGGCCGTGGCCGACAGCTCGTCGTGGCCAAGGGCCCCTGGCGAGCGCGCGATCACCCGGTTGCGGCCCAGGTTCTTGGAGCGGTACAGCACGTCGTCGGCAGCGCGCAGCAGGTCCTGCACGTCAGCGAAGCGCTCGTAACCGCCCTGGGTTGCCACGCCGGCGGAGAAGGTGACGAACAGCGGCCCGCCCTCCAGCTCGGCCATCGGCGTGGCGACGATGTTGGCCAGAACCCGGCGGATCACGTCCAAGGCCACGCTTTCGCTGGTATTGGGCAGCAGTGCGACGAACTCCTCGCCGCCGAAGCGCGCCACGGTGTCGCTGTTGCGCAGCTGGCCCTGCAGCTTGCCGGCGAAGGCGCGCAGCACCTCGTCGCCGGTGAGGTGGCCGTGGGCGTCGTTGATCTTCTTGAAATCGTCCAGGTCGATGAAGGCGACCGACAGCGGCCAGCCCTGGCGCCCGGCGCGCAGGAATTCCTGCTCCAGCACCGCTTCCAGCTGGCGGCGGTTGAGCACGCCGGTCAACGCATCGCGATGGGCCTGGTCGGCCAGGCGCTTGGCCCGCGCTTCGAATTCGTCGGCGCGACGGCGTGCCTGGTCGGCATCCTGCAGTTCGCGCAGGTTGCGCAGGGTGGCCAGCTCCTGCGCGTGATCGATCAGCTCGCGCACCCGCAGCGGTGAATTGAGGCCGGCGTCGAACAGGCTGGCGATGTCGGGCAGGGCCTCGCTGATGCGGGTCAGCACCTGGTCGAAGCGCGCGCTGTCCAGTTCCAGGCGGTCGTGCACCTGGTGCAGGGCGCGCTCGCGCGCCGCATCGGCGTCGGCGTCCAGCCAGATGTCGGCCACCGCGCCGGACAGCTGCACGCACGCCTGGAACGGCGATCCGGCGGCGTCCTCGTCCTCGCTGAGGCGGATGCTCTCCACCAGGTAGCGCGGCAGGCCCCATTGCTCGGCCACCCAGGCGCCGACGTCGGCGTGGCTGCAGCCCAGTTCGTCGCGCTCGCGGGCGACCAGGTCGGTGTTGTCGCGCGCTTCGCGCAGCAGGGGCAGGTAGCGCTCCGACTCGGCCTGGGCCAGGCACAGCACGCCCAGGTCCTGCAGCAGGCCGGCCAGCATCAGCTCTTCCAGCCTGCGCAGACCGCGCGCCTGGCCCAGCTGGCTGGCGGCCAGCGCGCTGAGGATGCTGCGCTTCCACGCGCGCTGGCGCAGGTCGTGGTCGGCGCCGCTGCCGCCGGTCAGGCCCTGGGTGACAGTGAAGCCCAGGGCGAGGCTGATCGTGGCGTTCAGGCCCAGCATGGTCAGCGCCTGGCCGAGGTTCTCGATGCGGCGGCGGCTGGCATACAGCGGCGAATTGGCGATGCGCAGCATGCGAGCACTCAGCGCCATGTCGATGGCGATGATGTCGGCGGCGGTGGCGATGTCCGCTTCCGGGTCCTGCGCCAGTTCGATGATGCGCAGGGCAATACCGGGGGGCGAAGGCAGGTTGCGGCAGAGCGCCAGGGCAGCTGTCAGCTCGGGAGGCATGTCGGGTCGTTCAATTCCATTGGGACAAGAATACCTAGGAACGCATCACAGTCCGCGATTTTCCTTCCTGCTATGTGACTGCGGTTTCCCTGCGCCGAGTATCGGCTTGATTCGCGCGCAACGCAAAGATCCCTGGTGCCGGGCTGTGCCTGGCGCCGGTGTGTGCACCCACGGTGCGCAGCCACCGGCGCAGTGGGCACAAAAAAAGAGCCGCGGTTTCCCGCGGCTCCTTCTGGTCGCATCACAGCCGGAAGGCTGGAATCAGACCTGCATCGCCTTGGCAACTTCGGCGGCGTAGTCTTCCACCACCTTCTCGATGCCTTCGCCGACGATCAGCAGCTTGAAGCCTGCCACGTCCGCGCCAGCGGCCTTGACCACCTGCTCGACGGTGGTGTCGCCCAGCACGTAGGTCTGGCCGTACAGGGTCACGTCGCTGACGATCTTGTTGATCTTGCCGCTGATGATCTTTTCCAGGATGTCGGCCGGCTTGGCCTTGTCCTTCTCGGTCATCTTGGCCAGCTCGATTTCCTTTTCCTTCTCGACGAACTCGGCCGGGACGTCCGCAGCCTTGTTGTGCGGCGGCTTCAGCGCGGCCACGTGCATGGCCAGGCCACGGGCCAGCTCGACGTCGCCGCCGATCAGGTCGACCAGCACGCCGACCTTGCCGTTGGTGTGGACGTAGGCACCGATGTTGCCGGTGGTGTCGACCTTGACCATGCGACGGATCTGGATGTTCTCGCCCAGGGTCTGCACGGCGGTGGCGCGGGCTTCCTCGACGGTACGGCCGTCGGCCAGCGTGGCGGCCTTCACGGCTTCGACGTCGTTGGCGCCCGATGCCAGGGCAGCAGCGGCGACGGCGTTGACGAAGGACTTGAAGTTGTCATCGTTGGCGACGAAGTCGGTTTCCGAGTTGACTTCGACCAGCACGGCCTTGCCGCCGTCCTGGGCCAGGCCCAGGCGGCCTTCGGCGGCCACGCGGTCAGCCTTCTTGTCGGCCTTGGCAGCGCCGGACTTGCGCATGGCTTCAGCAGCGGCGTTGATGTCGCCGTTGGCTTCGGTAAGCGCCTTCTTGCATTCCATCATGCCGGCGCCGGTGCGCTCGCGCAGTTCCTTGACCAGGGAAGCAGTGATTTCCACGGGATTACCTCACGAAAGAAAGGGGTTGGGCCGGCATGGTGGCCGGCCCGTGTGACACGGTCCTGTCACGCGCCGATGGCTGCGTGCAGGGAGGGTGGACGCCGGGCGTCCACCCGGGGCCTGGATCAGGCCTGGGCGTCGTCGCCCTTCTTGGCAGCCTTCTTGGCCGGAGCGCGGCGGGCCGGCTTCTCTTCGCCTTCAGCAGCGGCTTCAGCGAACTCTTCCTCGCGCACCGAAGCGGCGTGCGGGGCAGCCGCCTTGCCTTCCAGCACGGCGTCGGCCGCAGCGCGGGCGTACAGCTGCACAGCGCGGATGGCGTCGTCGTTGCCCGGGATGGCGTAATCAACCAGTTCCGGGTTGTAGTTGGTGTCGACCACGGCGATGACCGGGATGCCCAGCTTCTTGGCTTCCTTGATCGCGATGTCTTCGTGGCCGATGTCGATCACGAAGATGGCGTCCGGCAGGCGGTTCATGTCCTTGATGCCGCCCAGCGAGGCTTCCAGCTTGTCGCGCTCGCGGCGCAGGCCCAGCACTTCGTGCTTGACCAGCTTCTCGAAGGTGCCGTCGGTTTCACCGGCTTCCAGTTCCTTCAGGCGGGCAACCGACTGCTTGACGGTACGGAAGTTGGTCAGGGTGCCGCCCAGCCAACGCTGGTTCATGAACGGCATGCCGCAACGCTCGGCTTCTTCCTTGATGGTTTCGCGGGCGCTGCGCTTGGTGCCCAGGAACAGGACGGTGCCACGCTTCTGGGCAACCGACGAGATGAAGTTCATCGCATCGTTGAACAGCGGGACGGTCTTTTCCAGGTTGATGATGTGGATCTTGCCGCGGGCGCCGAAGATGTACGGAGCCATCTTCGGGTTCCAGTAGCGGGTCTGGTGGCCGAAGTGGACGCCGGCTTCCAGCATCTGACGCATGGTGACCTGGGGCATTGCAATACTCCTGATATGGAACCAGCGATTCCGCCCGCGGGGATAGGTATGCGGGACGCGTGGAAGCGCGATCGGTTCCGGGGTTGGGCTTCCCTGTTGCCTCCGTGGCCGAACTCCTTGCGGAGCACCCCGGCACGGATAGGGGCAGCAGGTGTGGATTCACCGGTGACGTCCGGTGTGGACGGGTTCCCGCGCACGCAGGCGGCAGGAATCCGGTCGATTATAGCCCGTCGCGGGCACGTGCTGCAATCGCAGGGGCGGGTGTGACCAGATCAATGTCGCGGCCGTCCTGCAGGCGGGCCTGGAAGCGGCCACCTGCGTAGCCATCGGCGCGGGCGGGCAGGGGCCATCGGCGATCATGCCCGGCCAGGATGTAGCCGGCCAGCCCAGGCAGCAACAGCGATGATCGGCCGTCCGCGGTGACGAAGCGCAGATCATGCAGGCGAGCGTGCAGATTACCGGAATTGCCGAGTCGCAGAGTGGTTTGCGACGCGTACGCCTCAAGGCGGCCCTGTACCAGGGCCTGCCGGGGCGGCGTCGCCGGGCCGCGGAACAGCGGCAGGGAATAGCGCGGCAGGCCCGGCAGCGCGGGCGCCAGGACGATCCGATAGGCCTGTTCGGCGGTTGCCGGCACGGGGTCGGCGGGCAGCAGCCAGACGCGCTGGGTGCCGCCAGGTGCCAGGTCCAGCTGCGCAGGGCTGACCCGGATCTGGTCGCTCGGGTGCAGTCGTTCGGCGTCCAGCTGCTGATCCCAGGCCAGCACCTGCACCCGGCCTTGCCAGCGGCCGGGGCCGGGATTGTGCAGCCACAGTTCGGCACGGCCGCCTTCGGCTGGCAGCTGCAGGGTGGTTGGCAGCAGTTCCAGCGCTGCGGCGGGCAGGGCCAGCAGCAGGGCCAGCAGGAGCAGCAGCGCGCGCATCAGTAAATGAGCGTCACGGCCGGCCTTTCATCGTCGTCTGCCGCAGGCGGCGCGAGGTCGCGGACCTGGGGCGGCAGCTGCGGTGCGTCGCTGCGCTGGTGCGGCGCCGGGCAGCCGGTGCCACCGGCGTCGTCACTGCAGGCGTCGACCACGGTCAGCCGGATCTGCAGGGGGCTGCTGGGTTCGGCCCATGCCGGCGTGCTGGCGACCAGCATCGCCCCGATCAGAAATGCGCGAACCACCTGCCAACCACCGTGCTGAAAGATATCGCTGCGCGGTATCGGCCGGATGCGCCGGAACTGTAGCGCCGAGCCCGTACCCGGCGTGCCGGGTGCCAGAAAATGCAGCCGAGCATGGGCTTCGCTCGACCGGACGCTCAATAGGTGATCGTTACCTGCACCAGATCGTTGTAGGTGCCCGCGGGCGGCTGGCCGCTGACCGGCGGCACCCGGCCATAAATGGTCAGCTGCTGTGCGCTGCCCGTGCCGGTGCCGCTGGCCGTGTCGACGGTCAAGGTATTGCCCCAGCGCAGGCTCCGCGCCGAGTCCCGGTACAGCTCGTAGGGAAGGTAATAGGTGCTGCCGCCGACGGTGGTGGCCATGCGCCGGATCGGAGTGGCGGCAGGATTGTTCTGGCCGTTGTTGAGGCCGACCTGGAAGGCGGTGTTCTTCAGGCAGGTCAGGGTGAGGGTGGCGGTCCGGTCGATGTTGGCCGGAATGCCGCCGGTGACGTTGCCGAAGTTCATGGTGGTGGTGACGTAGCTGCCACATTGCGGCAGCACGTTGGCGGTGGCGGTGAAGCTGAAGGCTGCACTCGCGCTGTTGGTGCCGGTGGCGCCGCCATTGCAGGTGGCGGGCACGGTAGCGGTACCGAGCAGGACTTCGTTCCAGGCCCAGGTCAGGACCACGTTGGCCCCGCTGAAGGTACTGCTGTACGCGCCGGAGGCCAGGATCTGGTTGGCCGGGATCTGCCCGAACAGCTGCACCGACTGCGCACCGCTGCCGCCCGTCACCAGCGGCACGTTGTAGGTCATGGTCAGTTCCTGCGCCGGTGGCGTGCCGCGCGGCACCAGTCCGGTGACCTGGCCGAAGCTGGCGTTGTTGTACAGCTGGAAATTCAGGGTGTCACTGCTGGTGGTGGTCATCGTGCGGAAGGTGGAACTGCTGCCGCCACCACTGCCGGCGCCCACGCCCACGCAGACGCGCACGCCGGTCGTGGCCAGCAGGCTCAGCGCGGCGGTGGTACAGGTCACCGTGATGTTGAGGTTGGCCGTGCTGGGGCCGGGCGCATTGCTGTTGATGCTGCCGAACGGCAGGGTCGGGTCGGCGACTGCCGTGCAGACCGCGGTGGCACGCGCGGGCGCCGGCGCCAGCAGGCTGCCCAGCAGGATGACGCCCAGCAGCAGGGCCCACCGGGCGTGCCTCATGGCGCCACCTCCGGGATGCACTGCTGCGGCGCCGGCTTCGGCCGCGCGCCGGACGCCACCACCTTGGGCAGGTCCGGCACTTTCACCCGGCAGGGGCCGCGGCTGGTGGTGACATACAGCACGCTGCCGGCGGCAACGTCTTCCAGATAGAGCAGGCCGTCGTAGCCGACCGTGGCCTGGCGGCCATCGGGCAACCGCACCTCGCTGCCGACCTCCAGCGGCTGCCCGTCCATTGCCAGCAGGGTCAGGCTCAGTGACGGCCGCGAGCGCAGCTGGAAGGTGACGCGGGTGCCGGCGCGCTGGCGCGGGGTCACCCAATCCTCGATGCGATCGGCGCGCATGTCCTCGGGCAGGTCCAGGGTATCGATCGAGACACGATTACGCTGCCAGGACAGCAACGGGCTGACCAGCAGCAGGCCGCGATCATCGGTGACGCCGATCAGGCGGTTCTCCAACCGCACCGGCACGCCGCCGACGCCATTGGTGCTGATCACCGCGAACGCGTCCGACACCTCGCGCGTGGCGAAGGTGTGGCCGCCCATCCACACCACGCTGCCACTGGCGCTGGCGTAGGCATAGTTCAGCCCGCCCTGGCGCGAGGCGCCGAACGAATAGCGGCCGACATCGTTGAGGATGCCGACCTCGGCCAGGCCGCCGTTGCCGTCCTCGCCGTGGCGCAGCTGCGCGCGCCAGCCGACGCCGCCCGCGCTGCCGTCGCCCGGGACCGGCTGGGTCACGTCCGCCACCCAGCTCTGGCTATCGCCGTTGCGTTGGCTCGAGAGGCTGGCCTGGCGATTGTTGCCCAAGCTGGCGGTCACCGACAGGTAGATGCTGCGGTCGTCGCTGCGGTCCAGGTTCTGGTTCAGCGACAGGTAGGCCGACCAGCGCTGGCTCCAGCTGCGTGACCAGAACAGGCTGGCGTAGCGGTTGTCGTCGCCGTCGGGGTAGCGCAGGCGCAGGTAGCTTGCGCTGAGCGTGCCCAGCCGCAGCAGGTCCAGGCCCAGCGTGGCCTGTTCACTGATGCTCGGCGGCAGGTTGCCCTGCAGTGCGCCCAGGTCGCGGTAGTCGCCGTGGCTGCGCACGCTGCGCAGGTTGACGTTGAAGCGGCGGTTGTTCCAGCTGTAGCCCAGCGCCCATTGCCCGCCCTGCAGGCCGTGGTAATCACTGCGTGCATAGGCCGCGTTGAACACGCCGGCCGCGCCGAGCAGCCACCAGCCGCCGACGCCGGCCTGGGCCAGGCCGCCGCCGCCTTCGGCATGCGCCTCGCCAGTGAAGGTATCGCTGATGCCTCCGCGCCAGCTGGCACTGGCCACGGTGCGATCGTCGTAGGCGAAGGAGCGCTGGCCAAAGTCCTCGCGCAGGTGGCCGACGCCGGCCGACCAGTCCGAAAGGCCCTTGGCCAGCAGCTGCTGGGTGCCATAGAAACTGAAATCCAGCGTCTGCATGCGGCCGAAGGCATCGGTCACCACCACCTGCGCATTACCGGTGCCGCTGATCCCGGGCTGTGCCGCCAGCTGGAACGGGCCGACCGGTACCTGCCCGCTGTACTGGCGCAGGCCGTCCACGTACAGCTCGACCGTGGAGGGCACCACGGCCTGGCCGAGGAAGCTCGGCGTGGGCGTCAGTACGCGGTAGGGCTGCAGCCCGTAGTTGCGGCCGATCTGCAGCCCGCCCAGGCGCACCGGGCGGGTCCAGTCGACGAAGCCGCTGTAGAAGTCACCGACCTCCAGCGTCGTTGCGCTGTCGGGGAAGTCCAGGCTCCAGCGGGTGTCCAGCCGCACGCTTTCGCCGCGCCAACGGCGATCGCCGGGTTGCTGGTAGCGACGGCTGATGGCAGTGTTCTCAAAAGTCCCGTTGCCGATGCCGAACACGCGCAGCTCCGAGCTCAGGCTGAGATTGCCCAGTGTGTCCACCCGGCTGCCGTAGACGTCGTAGTTGAGCAGCACGCCGGGCGAGGCAGTGCCGGCCGGCGCACGCGCCTGCGGCCGGCTGAGCACCGTGGTCGGCAGGGTCAGCTGGTCCAGTGGTACATCCAGCGCCAGGGTCTGCATGTGCGCGTCGTAGCGCACCACCGCGCCGCTGATCTGATCCAGGTAGACCGGCGCATCGCCGCTGGCATTGAAGCCGAGCTGGCGCAACACCTCGGGGCTGGCCTGCAGCCGGCCGCGGTTCTCGATGAACGGCAGCAGGCCGCGTGGCGTGCTGTTGAGCGACACATCCAGGTACAGCGTCTGGCTGGCGGTCAGCGGGGTCGGGGGCGGCAGCACGGCGTCGGCCGACACGCCGGAGACATCGGCGGCGACGCCGGACACATCGGCGGCTGCGGTCGCCGCGGGAGCCAGGGCCGCCAGCACTGCGCCCATCAACGCCTCAGCGAGCCGGTGGGGGCGACAGTGGCGTCTGTTCCGACTCGCCATTGAGCTTGGCCGTGATCTGGTCGTTGTCGCGGTCGATCGCCGTGCGTTCGATCGGCCAGCGCATCACCTGGCCCGGCAGCACGTAGCCCAGCAGTCCGGGGTGGACAATGCGCGGGCGCGCGGCGCTGCCCAGCGCAAGATCGGCGATCTGCGCGTAGCTGTCGCCCGTATTGGCGACCTCCACGCCATTGCGGCCGTCCGCCAGTGTCATCAGGCGGGCCTGCAGCCGTGGGGCCAGGCGGCCGGTGGAAGGCTGCACGAACACCGGGATCGAATAGCGCAGTACGAACTGCATGCCCTCGGCACGGGTGGCCAGGTCGGGTACCTCGTCCACGATCAGCCGGTAGTGCCGCTGTGCAGGCGGGGGCTCGTTGTCCGGACGCATCACCCGCACCAGCTGCTGCTGCCCAGCGGCCAGCTCCTGCATCGGGGGCGTGGCGATCAGCTCGTCGGTCGGCAGCAGCTGTTCCTGGCCGTCCTGTTGCACCCAGCGGAACAGGCGCACCTGCAGCGTCACCGGCGAGGTGCCGCTGTTGGTCAGCCACAGCTCACCGGCACGCTGGCGCGCCTCCAGCTGCAGGCTGGTGGGCGCGACCTGCAGGCTGGTGGCGCCGGCAGGGGCGGCGCCCAGCAGGCACAGGGCGAGCAGCGCCACGCCGGTGGCGCGCCACGGGCGGGGTCCGGCCATGCGGGCGTGCTCCATCAATAGGTGATCGTGGCGGTAACCGTATCCAGGTAGTTACCCGTGGCCGGATTGTTGGTGCTCAGGTTCAGGATCTGGCCGTAGACGATGTACGGCACGGCCAGGCCGGTGCCGATGCCGGCCTGGGTATTGGTGCCGGTTGTGGCGCCCCAGACCAGGGTATGCGCAGCATCCTGGTAGAGCTGGTAGCCGACATAGTTGTTGGCGGTCACCGCGGCATTGGTGTTCTTCATGCGCCGGGTGGTGACGTCGTTGGCGGTACCGGCGTTGGCGCCCGCATTCAGCGCAATCGTGTAGGGCGTCAGTGCCGAGCACTGCGCGGTCACCGTGCCCTGGCCCAGGGTGGGCGTGGCGGTGGTCGAGGCGGCGGTGCCGAAGTCGACGTTGGTGGCCGCCGCCGCCGTGATGGTGCAGGCCTTGGTGACCACCAGGGTGACATTGAAGGTGGTGGTGTCGGCGGCCAGCGCCTGGCCGGAAAGCAGCAGCCCGGCCAGGGCCCAGCCCAGCGGGGATCGAACTGGGAATCGCATGGACAACCTCCCTGACCCGAAGGTCCGTTGAACAAGGCGAAGACGGCACGTTCGGCGCCGCGGTGACGACTGCGAGGCCAGCTTAGGAAGCGTAAGTGTCTGTAATACGTGATAAATAAGAGAGTGAAAGAGCGGACGCCATCACGCTTTCACTTTCTTTGCCGGAACTGTGCATGGCTTGGAACGCCAGTTGGGTGGCGTTCGTTCAGATTGCGGCCGGATCGGCGATAATGGGTGCCATGAGCGTGAATCTGAAAACCCCGCAGGAAATCGAGATGATGCGCATCGCCGGCCGCCTGGCCAGCGAAGTGCTGGACATCGTCGCCCCCCACGTCAAGCCCGGTGTCACCACCGAGGAACTGGACCGCATCTGCCACGATCACATCGTGAACGTGCAGGGCGCCATTCCGGCCAACGTCGGCTACCGCGGCTTCCCCAAGACCGTGTGCACCTCGGTCAACAACGTCATCTGCCACGGCATCCCCAGCGAAGGGAAGGTGCTCAAGGATGGCGACATCATCAACATCGACGTCACCGTCATCAAGGACGGCTGGCACGGCGACACCAGCCGCATGTATTTCGTCGGCACCCCGTCGGTGATGGCCCGCCGCCTGGTGGAGACCACTTACGAAGCCATGTGGCGCGGCATCCGCGCAGTGCGTCCGGGCGCCACCCTGGGCGACATCGGCCATGCCATCCAGAGCTATGCCGAAGGCGAGCGGTTCAGCGTGGTGCGCGAGTACTGCGGCCACGGCATCGGCAAGGTCTACCACGACGAGCCGCAGGTGGTGCATTACGGCCGTCCGGGCCAGGGCCTGGTGCTGCAGCCGGGCATGACCTTCACCATCGAGCCGATGATCAACGAGGGCACCCGCTACAACAAGGTGCTGCCGGATGGCTGGACCGTGGTGACCAAGGACCGCAAGCTGTCGGCGCAGTGGGAGCACATGGTCGCGGTCACCGAGACCGGCGTCGACGTGCTGACCCTGTCTCCGGGCGAGTCGCAGGTCTCCTGACGATGTTGCCGGCGAGTTCGCTGCTGGACACGCCGGCCGCGTCGCTCAACGACCCGGACTGGGCGGCTGCCGCGCGCCAGGCGCTGCAGCAGGCCGACGCGCGCCTGTACCGCCGCTTCGACCAGGGCGACAACATCGAGCGCCTGCTGGCGCTGCGCGCACGTGCCGCCGACCACCTGATCCGCCTGGCCTGGCAGCGTTGCCTGCCGGCCGGCAGCGGCCTGTCGCTGTTCGCGGTGGGCGGTTATGGCCGCGGCGAACTGTTCCCGCGTTCGGACATCGACCTGCTGGTGTTCGGTGATCCGCCGGCACAACTGGCGCACGAAGCGGCCCTGGCGCGGCTGTTCGCGCTGCTGTGGGACTGCGGGTTGGCGGTCAGCCATGCGGTGCGCTCTGCATTGCAGTGCCGCGAGGCGGCGGCTGACCAGACCGTGTTGACCGCGCTGATCGAGGCGCGTCCGATCCTGGCCGATGACGCCGCCCGCCACGCGCTGCGCGAGGCCATCGACGACCGCGAGCTGTGGCCGGCGCGTGCCTTCTTCCTGGCCAAGCTGGAAGAGCTGCGCATCCGCCACCAGCGCTTCGGCGATACCGCCGACAATCTGGAGCCGGACCTGAAGGACGGTCCCGGTGGCCTGCGTGATCTCAATACGCTGGGCTGGATGGCGCTGCGCGCCTTCGGCGTGCGCGACCTGGAGGCCCTGGTCGGGCTCGGCCATCTGGGCGCCGACGAAGCTGCGGCGTTGAAGCGCGAGCGTGCAGTGCTGGCGCGGTTGCGCTTCGGCCTGCATCTGGTGGCGCGCCGCCCGGAAGAGCGCCTGCGTTTCGATTACCAGAAGACCCTGGCCGCGCGCCTGGGCTTCGAAGACGATGCCGAGAACCTCGGCGTCGAGAAGATGATGCAGGGCTTCTACCGCGCCGCGCTGGTGGTGCGCCGGATCAGCGACCGCCTGCTGCAGCGCTTCGAGGAACAGTTCGACGGCGAGGCGCAGCCGGAGCCGCTGACCGTGGGCTTTTCCCTGCGTCGTGGCTACCTGGCCGCCAATGAGGCCGACTGGCCGCAGGGCGACATCGGCCAGGTGTTCGCGCTGTTTTCCAGCTGGGCCAACAACCCGCAGGTGCGCGGCCTGCACTCGCTGACCGCGCGTGCGCTGGCCGAGTCGCTGCCGCTGCTGCCGGCCTATGACCAGGCCGACGCCGACGCACGCGAGCACTTCCTTGCCCTGCTGCGTGGCCAGCGCCCGGTCGACACGCTTTCGCGCATGGCGCGGCTGGGCGTGCTTGGCCAGTGGATTCCCGCGTTCGCCCAGGTCAGCGGGCGCATGCAGTTCGACCTGTTCCATGTCTATACGGTCGACCAGCACACGCTGATGGTCCTGCGCAACATCGGCCAGTTCGCCAGCAGCCGTGCCGACGAACGCTTCTCGATCGCGCACGAAGTGTGGCCACGCCTGCGCAAGCCGGAACTGCTGCTGCTGGCCGGCCTGTTCCATGACATCGCCAAGGGCCGCGGCGGCGACCACTCCGAGCTGGGTGCGGTGGACGCGCGTGCGTTCTGCCAGGCACATGCACTGAGTGGCACCGATACCGAGCTGGTCGCCTGGCTGGTCGAACAGCACCTCCGCATGTCGGTGACCGCGCAGAAGCAGGACATCGCCGATCCGGTGGTGATCCATCGCTTCGCCACCCTGGTCGGCAGCCGCGACCGCCTGGACTACCTGTACCTGCTGACCTGTGCCGATATCGCCGGCACCAGCCCGAAACTGTGGAACGCCTGGAAGGATCGCCTGCTGGCCGACCTGTACTTCGCCACCCGGCGCGCGCTGCGCGAAGGACTGGAGCATCCGGTGCCGGCTGCCGAGCGCGTGGCCGAGGCGCGTGACAGCGTGCGCGCACTGGTGCGCGAGCAGGGCTATGACGACGCCACCATCGACCGCCAGTTCGCGGTGATGCCCGATGAGGGCTTCATCCGCCTGCGGCCCGAGCAGCTGGCCTGGCAGGCCGCCGCACTGGTGCCAGTGAAGCAGGGCCAGACCCTGGTCAAGGTGCGCCGGATCAGTGTCGACGACCCCGCGCTGGAAGTGTTCGTGCACTCGCCCGACCGCGATGGCCTGTTCGCCGCGATCGTAATGACCCTGGACCGCAAGGGCTACGGGATCCACCGTGCACGCGTGCTGGACGGCCCGGCCGACACCATCTTCGACACCTTCGAAGTCAACCCGGCCGACACCTTTGCCGATGGCAGCAGTGCCAACCTGGAGGCGGCGCTGCGTGAGGCCCTGAGTGGCGACCTGACGCGGCTGCGGCCGTCACGCCGGGTGGTGCCGCGACAGCTGCGTCATTTCCGTTTTGCGCCGCGCATCGAATTCCGCGATGAACCGGGCGCGACCCGTTTTGCCCTGGTCGCCCCCGACCGTCCCGGCCTGCTGGCCGACGTGGCGTTCGTGCTGCGCAACCAGGGCCTGCGCGTGCATGATGCGCGCATTGCCACGTTCGGCGAACGCGCCGAAGACACCTTCGTGATCAGTGACGAACACGACCTCCCCCTGACTGAACCTGCCCGGCAGCAGCTGCATGACGCGATGCTGGCCTGCCTGGACCCTGATCGAAACGCCGGAGACCCCGCCTGATGGCCACCAAGCCCGCCAAGAAGACCGCCGCGACCCCCAAGAGCGCAGCGGCCCGGAAACCTGCTGCCGCCGCACCGGCCGCGAAGAAGACCCCTGCGCCGAAGAAGGCCGCTGCGGTGAAGGCCCCGGCGAAGAAAACGACGGCGGTGAAGCGTGCTGTGAAGAAGCCGGCGCCGGCCAAGAGCGCCGAAGCCGTCCGCGCCGAAACCATTGCCCGCAAGTCGCTGCGCAAGCCGTCGGCACCGGGCGTTGAAGAGCTGAAGTTCGGCATCGAGAGCGCCTTCGAGCGCCGCGCGACGCTGACCCTGCACGAGCTGGAAGGCTCGACCAGGCCGCTGGTCAACCGCGTGATCGACGGCCTGGAGAGCGGTGAATTCCGCGTCGCCGAGCCGGACGGCCAGGGTGGCTGGAAGGTCAACGAATGGCTGAAGAAGGCGGTGCTGCTGTATTTCCGCGTCAACGACATGGCGGTGGTCGATGCACGCCCGGCACCGTTCTGGGACAAGGTCGAATCGCGCTTCGCCGGCTATGACGAAGCGAAGTTCCGCCGTGGCGGCGTGCGCGTGGTGCCGGGTGCGATTGCCCGCCGCGGCACGTACTTCGGCAAGGACGTGGTGCTGATGCCGAGCTTCACCAACATCGGTGCCTACGTCGGCGAAGGCACCATGGTCGACACCTGGGCCACCGTCGGTTCCTGCGCGCAGATCGGCCAGCACTGCCACCTTTCCGGCGGCGCCGGCATCGGCGGCGTGCTGGAGCCGCTGCAGGCCAGCCCGACCATCATCGAGGACCACTGCTTCATCGGTGCCCGCTCGGAAGTGGTGGAAGGCGTGGTGGTCGGCCACCACAGCGTGATCGGCATGGGCGTGTTCCTCAGCCAGAGCACCCGCATCTACAACCGCGCCACCGGTGAGATCAGCTATGGCTACATTCCGCCGTACAGCGTGGTGGTGTCCGGCTCGCTGCCGAGCAAGGACGGTACCCATTCGCTGTACTGCGCGGTGATCGTCAAGCAGGTTGATGCCAGGACCCGAAGCAAGACCAGCGTCAACGACCTGCTGCGCGGCCTGGCCGACTGAAGATGACTGCGCCGGAGGATCTGGCGCCGTCCGCGATCTACCGGCATCCGTCCGGCACCCTGTTCGGGCGGATGCTGCCGCGCCTGCTGCACGCCCCGCGCTGGACCCGGCTGCGCCGCGCGCTGTCGCGGCGCTGGCCGATGCCGGCGCTGGCCAGCGATGTGCGCGACGTGGTCTACGTCAGCTGGTGGGTCGACGTGCGCCACGCGCCGATGCCACCACCCGGCCATCACTACGTGGTCCATGCCGGACGCACGCCCTACACCATCCTCAGCTATCGGCACGGCCATTTCGGGCCGGCGCTGGCCGGGCCGCTGCGCTCGCTGATGCCGTCGCCCAGGCAGAGCAACTGGCGCTGGTACCTGCGCCGTGACGATGATCCGGACGGGACGCCGGTGGTGTTGTTCGATCGCAACGTGATGGACCAGCTGGCCTTCGTCGCCGGCGCGCGCGCCTTCAGCGATGCCATGCAGCCGCATCTGTCCACGCGCTTCGCGCATGTGGTGCGCACCGATGGTGGTGGGCACACCGTGGTCGAAGGTGGGCAGGGCAGCGCGCCGGCGCTGCACCTGCAGTGGCAGGCGGCTGCGGGCTGGGACGATGCCGGGTGGGCGGCGGCCTTCGGCGGCCATCAGGCCCTGCTGCGCTTCCTGACCTGCCAGGACCAGGCCATCGCCCGGACCTGTGATCACCGCTGGGCCAGCACCCGCATCGCGCTGCCGGTGGAAATCGCCCACCTGCAAGCGTTGCGGCTGGACGGCGAGCCGCAGTGCCCGCGGCTGCAGGCCATGGGCGTGGCGTTGCACGAGGGGCTGGCCTTCCGGCTGCCCCAGGTGCCGTTCCGGGTCGTGTCCGAGCGCCTGTTGTGAGATTCTGGCCCTCTGTTTTCCAGCATCACAGATGGCCATGAGCACCACTGTCTACGGTTTGAAGAACTGCGATACCTGCAAGAAGGCGACCAAGTGGCTGGACCGCTTCGGCGTGCCGTACACCTTCATCGACTACCGCGACAACAAACCCAGCCCGGAAATGCTGCTGGCGTGGGCCGCGCAGCTGGGTGGGCTGGCCGCGATGGTCAACAGGTCCTCCACTACCTGGCGGCAGCTGCCGGACAACCGCAAGGCCGCGGACTCCGAGGCCGAATGGAAGCTGCTGCTGCGCGAGTACCCGCAGTTGATCAAGCGCCCGCTGGTGGTCACTACCGACGGCGCGGTCAGCCAGGGTTTCAGTGACAACGGCTTCAAGGCCCGCTTCGGCGTCGGTGACGCATGAGTGCGGTCCTCGACCTGACCTGCGAACTGATCGCACGGCCCTCGGTGACGCCGGACGATGCTGGCTGCCAGGCACTGCTGGCGGCGCGCCTGGAGCAGGCCGGGTTCCAGTGCGATCACCTGCGGCTGGGCGAGGTCGACAATCTGTGGGCGACCCATGGCCAGGGCGCGCCGGTACTGGTGCTGCTGGGCCATACCGACGTGGTGCCGACGGGCCCGCGCGAGGCCTGGACCAGCGACCCGTTCATGCCGCAGATCCGTGACGGCGTGCTGTATGGCCGTGGTACCGCCGACATGAAGGGCAGCGTCGCCGCGTTCGTGGTGGCCGCCGAGCAGTTCGTCGCCGCGCACCCCGATCACCCCGGCACGCTGGCGGTGCTGCTGACCAGCGACGAGGAGGGCGATGCCATTGATGGCGTGCGCCATGTCGCGCGGCTGTTCGCCGAACGCGGCCAACGCATCGACTGGTGCATCACCGGCGAGCCGTCGTCGACCGCGACGCTCGGTGACCTGCTGCGCGTGGGGCGTCGTGGCAGCCTCTCGGCCAAGCTGCGCGTGCAGGGCGTGCAAGGCCATGTGGCGTATCCGGAAAAGGCGCGCAACCCGATTCACCAGGCGGCGCCGGCTCTGGCCGAATTGAGTGCGCGGCGCTGGGATGACGGCTACGAGAGTTTCCCGCCGACCAGCCTGCAGATCTCCAACATCCACGCCGGTACCGGTGCCAACAACGTGATTCCCGGCGAGCTCGAAGTGGATTTCAACATCCGCTACAACCCGCACTGGGATGCGCCGAAGCTGGAAGCGGAGATCACCGCTCTGCTGGACCGGCACGGCCTGCAGTACGCGCTGAAGTGGCATCGCAGCGGCGAGCCCTTCTACACCCCGGAGGGCACGCTGCGCGCCACCGCGCGGGCGGTGCTGGCCGAGCACATCGGCCGTGCGCCGGAAGAAAGTACCGGCGGCGGCACGTCCGATGCACGCTTCATTGCGCCGCTGGGTGCGCAGTGCATCGAAGTGGGGCCGGTCAACGCCAGCATCCACCAGGTGGACGAGAACGTGCGCGTGGACGATCTGGAAGCACTGCCGGGGCTGTACCAGCGGCTGGTGGAACGGCTGCTGGCGTGAGGCATGGCGCCGGGCACGGCCCGGCGCTACCCCTGTGGGCGCCGACTGCTGGGTACCGACCGTTGGTCGGCACACCTTCACCTGGTTGCCAATGCAACGGTTGCGCTGCGCCGGAAAGCGGGGTAGGGTCGATGCCATGTCGATCCGCCTGGCCACCGCCGTCAACAACAACCGCAATAATCTGCGCGCGAATAATCGTGCGCGGCCGATGCGGGACTGCGCCCTGGGTAGATAGACAGCAACACACGCCCGGACACCAGAAAACCCGCATCGGTCGATGCGGGTTTTTTTGTGCCCGGGCGCAGCCTGCCCGGGCCTGGATGGCCGGTCGAACACCTCCCACCCGTGAAATTCCCCCAACAGGAGCTCCCCCATGTGTTCGATCTTCGGAATCTTCGGCCTGCAGGCCGGTGACGATCTTCCGGCCCTGCGCCGCCATGCGCTGGAACTGTCGCAGCGCCAGCGCCACCGCGGCCCGGACTGGAGCGGCGTGTATCTCGACGAAGGCGCGCTGCTGGTCCACGAACGGCTGGCCATTGTCGACCCGGCCGGTGGTTCGCAGCCGCTGCTGTCGGCCGACGGCCAGCTGGCACTGGCGGTGAACGGTGAGATCTACAACCACCAGGCATTGAAGGCGGCGCTGACCGCCGCCTACGACTTCCAGACCGGGTCGGATTGCGAGGTGATCAACGCGCTGTATCGCCAGGGCGCTTCGCCGGCGCAGTGGCTGGAACAGCTCAATGGCATCTTCGCGTTCGCGCTGTGGGACCGCGACAGTGGGCGTGTACTGGTGGCGCGCGACCCGGTCGGCGTGGTGCCGTTGTACTGGGGCCATGATGCCCAGGGCCGCCTGCGCGTGGCCTCGGAAATGAAGGCGCTGGTCGATACCTGTGCCGATGTCGCGCAGTTCCCGCCGGGCCACTACTTCGACAGCGCCAGTGGAGAGCTGGTGCGCTACTACCAGCAACCGTGGCGCGACTATGCCGACGTGCAGGGCCGCCAGGCCGACCTGGCCGAACTGCGCCAGGCGTTCGAGCATGCGGTGGAACGCCAGCTGATGAGCGATGTGCCGTACGGCGTGCTGCTGTCCGGTGGCCTGGACTCGTCGCTGGTGGCGGCGGTGGCCGCACGCTATGCGCGTCGCCGCATCGAGGATGGCGGGCAGACCGAAGCCTGGTGGCCGCGGCTGCACTCGTTCGCGATTGGATTGAAGGGCTCGCCCGACCTGGCTGCCGCCGCGATCGCCGCCGAAGCACTGGGCACCGTGCATCACGGCTTCGAGTACACGTTCGAGGAAGGCCTCGATGCGCTGCCGGAGGTGATCCGCCACATCGAGACCTACGACGTCACCACCATCCGTGCATCGACGCCGATGTTCCTGCTGGCGCGGCGGATCAAGGCGATGGGAGTGAAGATGGTGCTGTCCGGCGAGGGCAGCGACGAGATCTTCGGTGGCTACCTGTACTTCCACAAGGCGCCGGACGCGCGTGAGTTCCACGATGAGCTGGTACGCAAGCTCGACGCCCTGCACAACTACGATTGCCTGCGTGCCAACAAGTCGATGATGGCCTGGGGCGTGGAACCGCGCGTGCCGTTCCTCGACCGTGAGTTCCTTGACGTGGCGATGCGCTTCGATGCCGCGCACAAGATGGTCGGTGCCGGTTTTGGCGGCCGTCGCATCGAGAAGGCCGTGCTGCGCGAGGCGTTCGATGGCTACCTGCCGGACAGCATCCTGTGGCGGCAGAAGGAACAGTTCAGCGATGGCGTGGGCTATGGCTGGATCGATGGGCTGAAGGCCCATGCCGAGGCGCAGGTGAGCGACCGTGTACTGGCGGCCGCCGACAAGCGCTTCCCGCACAACCCGCCGCAGACCAAGGAGGCGTACTACTACCGCCACCTGTTCGAGCAGTTCTTCCCGAGCCGGGCAGCGGCCGAGACCGTGCCGGGGGGCAAGTCGATCGCCTGTTCGTCGCCCGCGGCCATCGCCTGGGACGCCAGTTTTGCCGCGGCGGCGGATCCGTCGGGCCGGGCGATCGCCGGAGTGCACGAGCAGGCACTGGCCTAGGCGCGAGAAAGGGGAGGGAGGAGGGCACCTCGTATGTGCCACAAACGTCTTAATCCCCTCCGTCCCCTTTTTTGTATGATCGCCCCCCGTACATTGGGGAATGTTCATGGACGTACAGAACGGGGGCCAGGCGCCGCAGATGAAGTGGGGATGGCGCTACCTGGGCTGGGCCGTGGTACCTCTGCTGGCCGGCGTGCTGCTGGCCCGCTATGCCGGGCCGGCTGCGCCCGAAGCGGTTGCGCGTGCCACGGCCGCCACCGAAGGCAGCTGGGCGCAGCACCTGGCGTCACCGCTGGGCCTGTTCCTGCTGCAGCTGCTGGTGCTGCTGCTGGTGGCCAAGAGCGCGGGGGCGCTGCTCAAGCGTCTGGGGCAGCCGGCGGTGATCGGCGAGATGGCGGCCGGCCTGATGATGGGGCCGCTGGTGCTCGGCAGCCTGCTGCCGCAGCTGCAGGGTGCGCTGTTTCCGGCCAGTTCGCTGGGCCCGCTGGGCATGCTCAGCCAGCTGGGCGTGCTGATGTTCCTGCTGGTGGCCGGTGCCGAGCTGGACCTGGCAGCACTGCGTGGACGCCGGCGTTTCGCGTTTACCGTCAGCCATGCCGGCATCGCGGTGCCGTTCGTGCTCGGCGTCGCCCTGGCCATCTGGCTGTATCCGCAGCATGGCCCACAGGGGGTGGGCTTCACGGCATTCGCACTGTTCGTCGGCATTTCGATGAGCATCACCGCCTTCCCCGTGCTGCTGCGCATCCTTGCCGATCGCGGCATCACGCAGACGCCGCTGGGTCAGACCGCCATCGCCTGCGCAGCGTTGGGCGATGCCACCGCGTGGTGCCTGCTGGCATTGATCGTGGCCGCTGCCCAGGCCGGCGGCTGGTTGCCGGCCAGCCTCAACCTGCTGTGCGTGGTCGCGTTCGTGGCACTGATGCTGGGGCTGGTGAAGCCGTGGTTCGCCCGCCAGCAGGTCGCGCCGGGGCGTGAGGGACGCTGGCTGCTCGGCATCCTGCTGCTGTCGCTGGGCAGTGCGCTGGTCACCGAGATGCTGGGCATCCACGCGCTGTTCGGTGCGTTTGCCGCAGGCGTGGCGGTGTCGTCCAACGCGCAGCTGCGTGACCTGTTGATGGCCCGCGTCGAACCGTTCGCGGTGACGCTGCTGCTGCCGTTGTTCTTCGCCATGACCGGGCTGCGCATGCGCGCCGATGCGCTGCAGGCCAGCGACATCGTGCTGTGCATAGTGGTGATTGCGGTGGCCACGACCGGCAAGCTGCTGGGCACCTTCAGTGCCGCGCGCAGTGCCGGCATGCCCACGCGCGAGGCGTGGCGGTTGGGCGCGCTGATGAACACCCGCGGCCTGATGGAGCTGATCGTGCTCAACCTGGGTTACGAACTGGGCCTGCTCGGCGACCGCCTGTTCGCGGTGCTGGTGATCATGGCGCTGGTGACCACGGCGATGACCGGACCACTGCTGAACCTGATCGAGCGGCGCAGGGGCTGACCGTCGAACGGTAGTGCCGGCCGCTGGCCGGCAACCTGACGATGCTGGATACACCTGCATGGATGCCGGCCAGCGGCCGGCACTACCGCGCTGGCACCAGCGTCATGGTGTGCTGCGCCTTGCCGGGCAGGAACGGTGTCGGGCGCCCGTGCACCCAGTCCTCGTGGCCGGCGCCCCAGTACGGTGACAGCGGGTGGCCGCTCTGGCCGCCGGGCATGTGCACGATGCCGTCGGCCTCGTGGCCGGGCGAGACCACCATGCGTTCGGAGGCGCCGAAGTTCGGCGTCTGCACGCGCGGCATGTCGCGGTCGCCGGGCAGGCGGTCGGCCGGCATGCACAGCCAGCGCTTGGCGATGTCCGGCAGCGCCCGTGCGATGGGGTGGCAGATCGCCGCCGTGTTGCGTTCGCCCCAGCTGCGCTTGGCCAGCGGTCCCTGCTTGGTCAGCTCACGTTCGGTACGGCGTGCCGCGTCGATCAGCAGCGCATCCCAGCTGTCGAAGGCCGGGGGCAGCAGGTTGGCCGGACGCTGTTGCAGCATCGGCCAGGCCACGCCTTCCAGCTGTGCCAGGCGCGGCTCCAGGTAGGCATCGCCCAGCTGCGCGTTGGCGGGTGCCAACAGTGCGTCGGACAACGTCTGCATCACCTGCGTACGGAACTCCCGCACCACCCGGTAGCTGACCGAGCTGGCCGAGGCACGGCCGCCCCATTGATGACTGGCCTCCTTCAAACGCTTCAGGGCAGGGTCGTCACTGCGTTCGATGACGTCGTGCAGCAGGGCCCACCAGCGCTGCAGGAACACGGCGCGGTCGTCGAGCTGGATCGCCAGCAGGTCGTGCTCGTCGAAGCGGTCCTGGATGGCGAGCAGATCGCGGATCTGCCGCGCGCGGGCGCCCAGGTCATATCCACCGTTGCCGACATTGGCCAGTGACTCGCCGTCGAGGACGCGGCCGTTGGCGGTCCACAGGCGATGGTTGGGTGGGTCGATCAATGCCGGCGAGGCGTCGCTGCGGATCGGCCAGGGGGCGCAGTCCTGGTTGCTGGCGGCGGTGAAGCCCGCAGGCGCACAGCCCGGACCGCGATCCGGGCGGGCGCCGATCAGGCGCCAGGCGATGCGTCCGCTGCGGTCGCCGACCACCAGGTTCTGTGCAGGAATGCCGGCGCGGTCAGCGAACTGCAGGGCAGCGTCCAGGTCACCGGCACGGGCCAGGTCACCGAAGTCCAGCCGCACCGCACCGGGCAGGTGGGCGACCCAGCGCAGCGCATCACCACTGCCATCGGCGTGGGTATGCAGGATCGGCCCCCAGGCGGTTTCGCGTACCGGGAACCGCACATCGGCCTGGCCGGCCACGGCGATGCGTTCTTCATGCACGGTCACCGCGGCGTTGGCCGGTTCAGTGCGGTAGTCCGCGGTGTCGATGTAGCTGTTGGTGAAACCCCAGGCGACGTGTCCGTTGCTGCCGACGATCACCGCCGGCAGGCCCGGCAGCGAGAAACCGGTGACGTCGACCTGGCCGCCAGCGGCCTGTGGGTCGGGGTAGCGTAGGCGCACGCGGAACCACAGGCCCGGCGCGCGCAGGCCCAGGTGCATGTCGTCGGCGACGATCGCGCGACCGTCGGCGGTAAGCGCCCCGGCCACCGCGAAGTTGTTGCTGCCGACGGCGTCCACCTCTTCCTGCGCGGTGCCGGATTTTCCCTTCAATGTGCGCAGGTCGAGCTGGCTGGCATCGGGCAGGGCGGCGTTGCCGGTGGGGTCGCCGAACAGCGGCGCGTCCCATTCGGTGCCGTCGTGGGCGATCAGCGCGTACAGTGCCGGCGGCACCACCGTGCGGATGCGGCTGAGCGCAAGTTCGGTCTGGTTGCCGGGATCCTGCAGGTCGGCATACATGGCCAGCCCGGCCAGCACGCTGTCGCTGGCCTGCCAGGGCTGCGGTGACTGCCGCAGCAGCAGGTAGGCCCACGGGCGCACGGAGAGACCGGCCAGGCCCTCGTTGACGCCATCCACGTAGGCGCGCACGGCCGCGCCGTTGTCGCCCAGTGCGGCCTGCAGATTCGCCTCGGTGCGTGCACGCAGCCGGTGCACGCGCATGCGCTTGTCGGCGTCGATGGCCTTCGGCCCGAACAGCGCCGACAGCTCGCCAGCGGCACTGCGGCGCATCAGGTCCATCTCGAAATAGCGCTCCTGCGCATGCACGCGGCCCAGCGCGCGCATCGCATCGGTCTGGCTACCGGCCGTGATGGTGACCACGCCCAGCCCATCGCGCTCGATGGTGACCGGCTTGGCCAGCCCCGGCAGCGCATGCTCGCCGTCCAGGTCGGCCAGGCTGCCGCGCAGCAGCAGCCACAGGACCAGTGCGGTGACCAGCACGACGGCGATCACTACGCCCAGCATCCAACGCCATGTACGTCGCATCGCACGTCCTTTCCGAACTCGTGGGCCGATTGTAGCCGCAGGCGCAACTGCGACTGATTCCGATTAGATCACCGTCGCCGGAAATGCGTCACCCTATGCCGCATCGATTCACAGGAGCCCCCCATGAAAGGCAACCCGGACGTCATCGCCTGCCTGAAGGAACTGCTGCGCGGCGAGCTTGCTGCGCGCGACCAGTACTTCATCCATTCCCGCCGCTATGAGGACCAGGGCCTGTTCGCGCTGTACGAGCGCCTGAACCACGAGATGGAAGAGGAAACCCAGCATGCCGACGCGCTGCTGCGCCGGATCCTGTTCCTGGGCGGCGACCCGGACATGCGCCCGCATGCCACCGAGCCCGGCAAGACCGTGGAGGAGATGCTGCAGAAGGATCTCGATACTGAATACGCCGTTCGGAACAATCTCGCCGCCGGCATGAAGCTGTGCGAGGAGAAGGGTGACTACGTGAGCCGCGACATCCTGCTGGCGCAGCTGAAGGACACCGAAGAAGACCACGCCTGGTGGCTGGAACAGCAGCTGGGCCTGATCAAGCGCATCGGCCTGGAGCTGTACCAGCTGAGCAAGATCGACGGCAGCGGCGCCCCGGCGCACTGAGCCACAGGTGGCGCTGGGTAATTCCCGGCGACCACCCGGTAGAGCCGACCGCTGGTCGGCTGCTTTCTGCAGAGCAGCCGACCAGCGGTCGGCTCTACCAGGAGCCAAAGGCAGCCGACCAGCGGTCGGCTCTACCAGGAGCCAGAGGCAGCCGACCAGCGGTCGGCTCTACCAGAAGCACAGCGTTCTGTCGCCCGCCAGCACCGGAGCACCGCGAGCCCGCCTTCGCCCGCCAGCCGCTCCACCGCCCGCCAGCCGACAACGAAAAAGCCGGGGAATGCCCCGGCTTTTTCGTGCCTGACGTCCGTCACAGCGTGCCAACCAAGGCTGACACCTGCCAGGAGCAATAGTCCGGGGTCAGAGCCTGTTCCGTTGGAACGGGATCCGACCCCAAGCCCTCACTCCACCGACAGCCCTTCCACCTTCTGCCAGCCGCGCGGCAGCAGGTGGCCGCGGGTGGCGCGGGCGCCGAGATAGGCGTCGAGCTCGTTGAACTTCAGGCCCATCGTGCGCTGGCCGCTGCGCACCTGCAGGGTCTGCCCCGGGCTGATCGCCACGATGGCGACCACGCGTTCGGTGGCGAGCTTGGCCTTCGGGATCTCGATGATCTTGTTGCCCTTGCCCTTGTCCAGTTCCGGCAGGTCGTTGGCGGCGATCGCCAGCAGGTTGCCCGAACTGGTCACCGCCACGATGCGGTCGGTGGCGACGTTGGCGACCACCGACGGGGTCAGCACCGACGAGCCCGCCGACAGGTTCAGCATCGCCTTGCCGGCCTTGTTGCGGCCGATCAGGTTCTCGAAGCGGGTGACGAAACCGTAACCATGGCTGGAGGCCAGCACGAAGCGGGTGTCCGGCTCGGCGCTGGCCAGGGTCACGAAGCTGGTGCCCGGCGCCGGCGAGAAGCGGCCGGTCAGCGGTTCGCCATTGCCTCGTGCGGAGGGCAGGGTGTGCACCGGCGTCGAGTAGGCGCGGCCCTCGCTGTCGAGGAACGCGACCTGCTGGGTGCTGCGCGCGCGCACCGCGCCCTGCAGTCCGTCGCCTTCGCGGTAGGACAGGGCCGATGCATCGACGTCGTGGCCCTTGGCGGCGCGGATCCAGCCCTTCTCCGACAGCACCACGGTCATCGGCTCGCTCGGCACCAGCTCGGTCTCGTCGATCGCCTGCGCGGCCTGGCGCTGCACCAGCGGCGAACGGCGTGCGTCGCCGAACTTCTTGGCGTCGGCGGTCAGTTCGTCGCGGATCAGTTTCTTCAGCTTGGCCTTGCTGTCCAGGATGCCGAGGATCTTCTCGCGCTCCTTGGCCAGTTCGTCCTGCTCGCCGCGGATCTTCATCTCCTCCAGGCGGGCCAGCTGCTTCAGCTTGGTTTCCAGGATGTACTCGGCCTGTTCCTCGGACAGGCCGAAGCGCGCGATCAGTGCGGCCTTCGGTTCGTCCTCGGTACGGATGATGTGGATCACCTCGTCCAGGTTGAGGAAGGCGACCAGCAGGCCTTCCAGCAGGTGCAGGCGGCGCTCGACCTTCTGCAGGCGGTGCTGCAGGCGGCGGGTCACGGTGTTGCTGCGGAAGATCAGCCATTCGCTGAGCAGCATCTTCAGGTTCTTCACCTGCGGACGCCCATCCAGCCCGATCACGTTGAGGTTGACGCGGTAGCTGCGCTCCAGGTCCGTGGTCGCGAACAGGTGGCCCATCAGCTGGTCGGCGTCGACGCGGTTGGAACGCGGCACCAGCACCACGCGCACCGGGTTGGCGTGGTCGGACTCATCGCGGATGTCCTCCAGCCACGGCAGCTTCTTGGCGCGCATCTGTGCGGCGATCTGCTCGATCACCTTCGACGGCGACACCTGGAACGGCAGGGCGGTGACCACGATGTTGCTGGCTTCCTTGGTGAAGGTCGCACGCGCACGCACGCTGCCGTTGCCGGTCTCGTAGATGGTCCGCAGGTCGTTGGCCGAGGTGATGATCTCGGCGCTGGACGGGTAGTCCGGGCCCTGCACGTGCTCGCACAGGTCGCGCACGCTGGCATCGGGGTTGTCCAGCAGGTGCAGCAGTGCGCTGACGATCTCGTTGAGGTTGTGCGGCGGCACGTCGGTGGCCATGCCCACGGCGATGCCGGTGGTGCCGTTGAGCAGCAGGTGCGGCAGCCGTGCCGGCATCCAGGTCGGCTCCTGCAGGGTACCGTCGAAATTCGGTGCCCAGTCGGTGGTGCCCTGGCCCAGCTCGCCCAGCAGCACTTCGGCGATCGGGGTCAGCTTGGATTCGGTGTAACGCATCGCTGCGAACGACTTCGGGTCGTCGCTGGAGCCGAAGTTGCCCTGGCCTTCGATCAGCGGGTAGCGGTACGAGAACGGCTGCGCCATCAGCACCAGCGCCTCGTAGCACGCGCTGTCGCCGTGCGGGTGGTATTTACCGATGACGTCACCGACGGTGCGCGCGGACTTCTTCGGCTTGGACGCGGCATTCAGGCCCAGCTCGCTCATCGAATAGATGATGCGGCGCTGCACCGGCTTCAGGCCGTCGCCGATGAACGGCAGGGCGCGGTCCAGGACCACATACATCGAGTAGTCGAGGTAGGCGCGCTCGGCGTACTCGCGCAGCGGCAGTTGTTCGAATCCGTGGAACACGGGGCGGGCAAGTTCGGTCATGCGGCGTTGTTACCTGTTGTCGGGAGGCGGCGACGGCGGTCGCCGCTCGCAATCCTGTGATTATCCGGATGCGGCGGGGGATGCCAAGCCGCGTGCAGGGTCCAGCCCGGTTTCCAGGCCGTGCCCGGCCCGCGCCAGGTAGCGCCCGGGGGGCAGCCCGAAGTGGCGGCGGAACACGGTGACGAAGGCGCTGGCGCTGCTGAAGCCCAGCGCATGGGCGATGTCGGCCACGCTGCGGCCGTCGGTCAGTTGGCGCAGGGCCTCGGCCAGGCGTGCCTGCTGCCGCCACTGGGCGAAGCTGAGCGTGGTCTCATCGCGGAAGTGGCGGGTCAGGCTGCGCGGCGACAGGCCGGCCCAATGCGCCCATTCGGCCAGGCTGCGTTCGTCGGACGGATCGGCCAGCAGCTGCGAGGCGATCTTCAGCAGGCGCCGGTCGTGCGGCATCGGCAGGTGCATGCGCTGGCGCGGCGCGGCGCGGATCTCGTCCAGCAGCACGTCGATGATGTGCTGGCGCTCGGGCGTGGTGGCATCGCCCAGCGGCCATTCGCAGATGCGGTCGGCCAGCGCCTGCGCCAGTTTGGACAGTCCCAGCACGCATGGATCGGCAGGCAGGGTGGCGCAGGCGGGCGCGGCCAATGCCATGCCCCAGCCGCGCAGCGGGCCGTCGAGCGTGACCGTATGGGGCTCCAGCGGCGGCATCCAGCCAGCCGAGCCCGGCGCCAGCGACCAGGTGCCATGCGAGGTGCGGGTGGTCAGCAGGCCGCGTTCGACGCAGATCAGCTGGGCGCGCTCGTGGTGGTGCCAGTCGACCTCACGGGCCAGGCCCTGCTGGCTGTCGAAGCGGAAGGCGATGACCGGCGGGCCGTCGTTGCGCTCGAACCAGTCCAATGCCTCATCCCTGAGCAGGCGTTTGGGAACCTGAATTTCTGCCTTGTTCATCATGTCCGCTGGCTGAAATGTGACATCCATTGGCTGGATTGTACTACCGGGCCACCTGACCAGATCATTAAGGTAGGCGCCTTCACTGATCGAGCCCGCTGCTGCAACACAGCATTCGATGCCAGATCGAATATTTCCATTGAGAAATATTTTTTTTGGAAGAGAATGCTCCCCCATGATCTGTCCTGCAACCACTCCCCCCAGCTTCGGCCTGCTGCTGCGCCAGGTGCGCGACGGCCTGGTGCGCCAGCTCGACGCGTCCATGGCGGAAGAAGACCTGGGAATCGGCTTCACCCATTACATCGGGTTGAAGGTGCTTTCCCACATGGCGCCCTGCACCGCCAACGAACTGGCCCAGGCCATCGACCAGGTGCCCAGCGCGGTGACCCGCCTGCTGGACAAGCTGGAGGCGCTGGGCTGCGTCCGCCGCGAGGCGCATGCGCAGGACCGGCGGGCGCTGCAGATCGTACTGACCGACGAAGGCCGTGCGTTGTGGGCGCGGCTGAAGCTGCGCGGCGACGCGGTGATGGATTACGCGCTGCGTGATCTTTCCGCCGATGAGCGCACGCTGCTGCTGTCCCTCCTTACCCGAATCCGCGATTCACTGACGACCCCATGAACCCGATCCCGCATTCCACTTTCCGCCGGTCCGGGCGCGCGCTGCTGGTGTCAGCGCTGGCGCTGGCCCTGGCCGCCTGCGCAAGCAGTCGTGGCCTCAACCCGCAGGGCCACGTGCTTGACGTGGACAGCCTGCACAGCGAACGCACCCTGGCCGACACCGACCTGAGCGCCACCGGCTTCCCGGCGCAGGACTGGTGGAAGGCACTGGGCGATGCGCAGCTGGACGCACTGGTCGCCGAAGGCCTGGCCGGTCATCCGAGCCTGGACGCCGCCGACGCGCGCCTGCGCCAGGCCCAGGCCCAGGTCGGTACCGCGCGCGCCGACGAGCTGCCCAGCCTGTCGGTATCCGGCGGCTACACCGGCCTGCGCCTGCCCGAGTCGATGGTCGGCAGCGAGATGGGCGGCCGCTATGGCGGCAGCAGCCAGGTCGCCTTCGACTTCAGCTACGGCGTGGACCTGTGGGGCGGCAAGCGTGCCGCCTGGGAAGCGGCGGTGGACGGCGCGCACGCCGCCACCGTTGAAGCGCAGGCCGCGCGCCTGAACCTGTCCACCGGCATCACCCAGGCCTATGCCGACCTGGCCTACGCGTGGCAGCTCAACGACGTGGCCGAGGAAGAGCTGAGCCGCTCGCAGAAGTCACTGGAACTGACCCGCCAGCGCCGCCGCGCCGGCATCGACAGTGACCTGCAGGTGCGCCAGGCCGAGGCCCGCGTGCCGGCCGCCCAGCAGCAGGTGCAGGCGGCGCAGCAGCGCATCGATGCGGCGCGCACCGCGCTGGCCGCGCTGGTCGGCAAGGGTCCGGACCGCGGCCTGTCGATCCAGCGCCCGCAGCCGCTGAACCCGCTGGCGCTGCAGCTGCCGGGCGTGCTGCCCAGCGAACTGCTGGGCCGTCGGCCCGACATCGTCGCCGCACGCTGGCGCGTTGAAGCGGCCGACAAGCAGATCAAGGTCGCCAAGACCAAGTTCTACCCAAGCTTCAACCTGACCGCGCTGGCTGGCGTGGTCGCCCCGAACGTGGGCGACCTGCTGAAGAGCAGCTCCACCTTCGCCTACATCGGCCCGGCGCTGAGCCTGCCGATCTTCGAAGGCGGCAAGCTGCGCGCCAACCTGGCCAACACCGACGCGCAGTACGACCTGGCGGTGGCCAACTACAACCAGACCGTGCTCGATGCGCTGCGCGATGTGGCCGACCAGGTCAACGCGGTGCGCTCGCTGGCACAGCAGGCGCAGTCGCAGCAGCAGGCGGTGGACACCGCACGCGCTGCCTTCGACCTGGCCCAGCAGCGCTACCGTGCCGGCATCGGCAGCTACCTGGACGTTCTGAGCGCGCAGTCCACCCTGCTGCAGTCGCAACAGCAGCTGGCCGGCCTGCAGTCGCAGCAGGTACAGACGTCGGTGCGCCTGAGCAAGGCGCTGGGCGGTGGTTTCGTGCCCACTGACGCCGACCGCGCCCCGATCGCCTCCCGTTCCGAATCCTCGCATTCCTGAAGACTTCCGCCATGAGCCAGACCCAAGACACTGCGGCCCCGGCCGCCCCCAACCGCCGCGGCAACCTGTTGCGCGGCCTGTTCGTGATCGTCGTGCTGCTGCTTGCCGCACTGGCGCTGTGGTACTTCATGTTCGGCCGTTGGTTCGAAGAAACCGACGATGCCTACGTGCAGGGCAACCTGGTGCAGATCACCCCGCTGGTGGCCGGTACCGTGGTCGCCATCAACGCCGATGACGGCATGCGCGTGGAGCGCGGCCAGCTGCTGGTGCAGCTGGACCCGTCCGACACCTCGGTGGCGCTGCAGCAGGCCGAGGCCAACCTGGCCAAGACCGTGCGCCAGACCCGTGGCCTGTACCGCAGCGTGGAAGGCGCGCAGGCGGACTTGAATGCCCGCCAGGTGACCCTGAAGCGCGTGCGCGAAGACTTCGCCCGCCGCAAGGACCTGGCCGCCACCGGCGCCATCTCCAACGAAGAACTGGCCCACGCCCGTGACGAGCTGGCCGCTGCCGAAGCGGCCGTGGCCGGTTCGCGCGAGACCGTCGAGCGCAACCGCGCGCTGGTCGACGACACCGTGATCGCCACCCAGCCGGATGTGCAGGCGGCCGCCGCGCAGCTGCGCCAGGCCTTCCTCAACAACGCCCGCGCCGGCATCGTCGCGCCGGTCACCGGCTATGTTGCCCGTCGTTCGGTGCAGGTCGGCCAGCGCGTGCAGCCGGGCAATGCGCTGATGGCGGTGGTGCCGACCGAGCAGATGTGGGTCGAGGCCAACTTCAAGGAAACCCAGCTGCGCCACATGCGCCTGGGCCAGGAAGTGGAGCTGAAGTCGGACCTGTACGCGGGTGACGTGAAGTACAAGGGCCGCATCCAGAGCCTGGGCCTGGGTACCGGCTCGGCGTTCTCGCTGCTGCCGGCGCAGAACGCCAGCGGCAACTGGATCAAGATCGTGCAGCGCGTGCCGGTGCGCATCGCCATCGATGCCAAGCAGCTGGCCGAGCACCCGCTGCGCATCGGCCTGTCGATGAAGGCCGAAGTGAGCCTGCGCGACCAGAAGGGCGAAGTGCTGCCCAGCGCCCCGGCCAAGGGCACCGTGTTCGATACCGACGTGTACGCCAAGCAGCTGCATGATGCCGACGAGGTGATCCACACGATCATCCAGGGCAACCTGCCGCAGCAACAGGCAAAGGTGGGCTGAGGTCGCCATGTCCGCACAAGCTCCAGCCGCACCCGGCGCTCCGGGTGCACCGGCGGCGCCGGGTGCGGCCTCCGGGTTCCTGCCGCCCAGCGTGGCCCTGTGCACCGTGGGCCTGGCGATGGCGTCGTTCATGCAGGTGCTCGACACCACCATCGCCAACGTTTCGCTGCCGACCATCGCCGGCAACCTGGGGGCCAGCTCGCAGCAGGCGACCTGGGTGATCACCTCGTTCGCGGTCAGCACGGCCATCGCGCTGCCGCTGACCGGCTGGCTCAGCCGCCGCTTCGGCGAACGCAAGCTGTTCGTCTGGGCCACGCTGGCCTTCGTCATCACCTCGCTGCTGTGCGGCCTGGCGCAGAGCATGGGCATGCTGGTGCTGTCGCGTGCGCTGCAGGGCTTCGTGGCCGGCCCGATGTACCCGATCACGCAGTCGCTGCTGGTCTCGATCTATCCGCGCGAGAAGCGCGGGCAGGCGCTGGCGCTGCTGGCGATGATCACGGTGGTGGCGCCGATCTGCGGGCCGATCCTCGGTGGCTGGATCACCGACAACTACAGCTGGGAATGGATCTTCCTGATCAACGTGCCGCTGGGCATCTTCGCCGCGCTGGTGGTGGGCAACCAGCTGAAGGGGCGCCCGGAGCAGATCGAGAAGCCGAAGATGGACTACGTCGGCCTGGTCACCCTGGTGATCGGTGTCGGTGCCTTGCAGCTGGTGCTCGACCTGGGCAACGACGAGGACTGGTTCTCGTCGATGAAGATCGTGGTGCTGGCCTGCGTGGCCGTGGTGACGCTGACGGTGTTCCTGATCTGGGAGCTGACCGACAAGGATCCGATTGTCGACCTGAAGCTGTTCCGGCACCGCAACTTCCGCGCCGGCACGCTGGCGATGGTGGTCGCCTACGCGGCGTTCTTCAGCGTGGCGCTGCTGATCCCGCAGTGGCTGCAGCGTGACATGGGCTACACCGCGATCTGGGCGGGCCTGGCAACGGCGCCGATCGGCATCCTGCCGGTGATCATGACCCCGTTCGTGGGCAAGTATGCGTCGCGCTTCGACATGCGCATGCTGGCCACGATCGCCTTCATCGTGCTGTCGATGACCAGTTTCCTGCGCTCGAACTTCAACCTGCAGGTGGACTACATGCACGTGGCCGGCGTGCAGCTGATCATGGGCATCGGCGTGGCACTGTTCTTCATGCCGGTGCTGCAGATCCTGCTGTCGGACCTGGACGGGCGCGAGATCGCCGCGGGCTCGGGCCTGGCCACGTTCCTGCGTACGCTGGGCGGCAGCTTCGCGGCCTCGCTGACGACGTGGCTGTGGGCGCGGCGTACCCAGGTGCACCATGCCGACCTGACCGAACACATCTCGGCCTATCAGCCCGGCATGCAGGACCAGGTCACCGCGATGGGGCAGGGCGACCTGCAGCACGGTGCGGCGGTACTGAACAACATGATCAACCACCAGGCGTCGCAGATGGGCTTCAACGACATCTTCTTCCTGCTCGGCTGGATCTTCCTGGCGATCATCACCTTCCTGTGGCTGGCCAAGCCGCCGTTTGGTGCGGGTGCCGGTGCCGCTTCGGCCGGTGGGCATTGATCGATCCGTGCCGTTGAAACGCAGAAACCCCGCCGCAAGGCGGGGTTTTTCTTTTGGGGGATCCACGCCGTGCGTGGATGGATCTCGGGGCGTGTGGATTCCCTGGCCCCGGAAACGAAAAAACCCGCTTTCGCGGGTTTGATCATCTTGAGTCGTGGTGCCCAGGAGAGGACTCGAACCTCCACGGTTTTACCCGCTAGTACCTGAAACTAGTGCGTCTACCAATTCCGCCACCTGGGCGACTCAGGAGGTGAATTGTGCGGGACCACAGCAGATGTGTCAACAACATTTCACGCTTTTTTCTGCGGCTGCACGCCTAGGTGATGCAGCAGGCTGCGCATCGCCGGTGACAGCTGCGCCCACTCGGCAAAACAGGCGCACAGGCGGCGTTGTGCCCATGCATCGGAGAGCGCTACGCCGACGGTGCGCGTGCTGCGCCGATGCTGGCGGGCGATGGTCCGCGGCACGATACCGACACCGATGCCGTGGCCGACCATGATGCACACGCCTTCGAAAGTCTTCATGCGGATGCGCACGTCCAGCCGGCGCCCGATGTCGCGCGCCTGGTCTTCGATGTAGGTCTGCAGTGCATTGCCCTCGGCCAGGGCAACGAAGGTCTCTCCGGCAACCTCGGCAAAAGCCAGGCTGCGCCGGGTCGCGAGGCGGTGGTCGGCCGGCAGCAGCATCACCAGGGGATCATCGGCGACCACGTGCTGCTGCAGGCCGGCAGCGTCGACCGCATCACTGATGATGCCGGCCTCGGCCTGGCCCGCGTTGATCGCACGCACGACCTCGGGGCTGGTGCGCTCCAGCAGTTCCACGTGCAGGCGTGGGCGCTCGGCCAGCCACGGCGCGAGCCGCGAGGGCAGGTAGTTGGTCAGCGCAGCGGTGTTGGCATACAGATGCAGGGTGCCGCGCGCACCCTGCGCGAACGCCTGCAGTTCACCGCGCAGCTGCGCCTGCTGCTGCAGGATCAGGCGTGCATGGTGGGCGAGGGCGGCACCGGCTTCGGTGAGGCTGACGCCGCGCGGATGCCGGTTCAACAGCGCGGTGCCGGCGTCCGTTTCGATCGTGCGCAGGCGCTCGCTGGCCGAAGCCAGTGCCAGGTTCGCCTGCGCTGCGCCGGCCGTGATGCTGCCGGCCTCGGCGATCGCAAGGAACAGGCGCAGGTCGGCGATATCCATCCGCATGGGGGTGCCCTCATCGCAACGGCTGAGCCTTCGGATCAGCCGAAGGCGAGGCCGGGAAGACCGCATTGTGCGCCTGGCGACGGCCCGATCCAATGACGGCATGAATGAATCGACGTACTTCTATCTGTTGCTGGTGGTGGTGTTCGTGCTGGCCGGCGTGGTCAAGGGCGTGACAGGGATGGGGTTGCCGACGGTGGCGATGGGCCTGCTGGGCAGCACCCTGTCACCGGTGGCGGCGGCGTCGATGCTGTTCATTCCGACCTTCGTCACCAATGCATGGCAGCTGTTGTCCGGACCGTCGCTGGGTCGCATCGTGCGCCGACTGTGGCCGATGATGCTGGCGGCGGTGGGGGTGACGCTGGGTTCAGCGGCGCTGCTGGTGCGGGTCGATCGCACCGCATCGCGCATTGCACTCGGCGTGGCGCTGGTGGTCTATGCCGCCTATGCGCTGCTTGCGCCGGTGTTCCGCGTGCCGCAGCGACGCGAGCGCTGGCTGGGGCCGCTGGTGGGGGCACTGTCGGGCGTGGTGACCGGGGCCACCGGCGTGTTCGTGATGCCGGCAGTGCCGTACCTGCAGTCGCTCGGGCTGCAGCGCGACGAGCTGGTGCAGGCGCTGGGGCTGGCGTTCACCGTGTCGACGATATCGCTGACCGCCGGGCTGGTGCTGCACGGTGCATTCGGTATCCAGCAACTGGGCCTGAGTGCACTGGCCGTGCTGCCGGCGTTGCTGGGCATGTGGCTGGGGCAACTGATCCGGCAGCGGATCAGCGCACGGGTATTCCGCGCCTGCTTCCTGGGGTTCCTGCTGCTGCTCGGGCTGGAGCTGGTGCTGCGGCCGTTGTTCTGATGCCGGATTCCGGGCATGAAAAAACCCGCTTTCGCGGGTTTTTCTCATTCTCGACGTGGTGCCCAGGAGAGGACTCGAACCTCCACGGTTTTACCCGCTAGTACCTGAAACTAGTGCGTCTACCAATTCCGCCAC
Organism: Stenotrophomonas sp. PI_27; assembly: GCF_027854495.1. Classification (NCBI taxonomy): domain Bacteria; kingdom Pseudomonadati; phylum Pseudomonadota; class Gammaproteobacteria; order Lysobacterales; family Lysobacteraceae; genus Stenotrophomonas; species Stenotrophomonas sp. PI_27. The sequence continues at coordinate 57,896 of NZ_JAJNOF010000015.1, read as the reverse complement.
CTGGGCGTCGAGGAGCGAGATTATGGGGTGCCGTGACGGGGGTGTCAACACTTTTCGTGGGCCTGGTGTGGACCCCGTTTCGCCTGCGGGATGGGCTCTGACCCCATCCCACTCGCTTGGGGTCAGAGCCCTTTCCTCTGGAAAGGGATCCGACCCCGCTGCCGGATCACAGGCAAAAAAAATCCCCGCCGAAGCGAGGAGTTTTTTCGTTGGTGCCCAGGAGAGGACTCGAACCTCCACGGTTTTACCCGCTAGTACCTGAAACTAGTGCGTCTACCAATTCCGCCACCTGGGCGTTCCAGAGGCGCAATTGTGAAGATGAATCCGCAGGCTGTCAACGACTTCCTGAATATTTTTGACGCGATCGCCTGAAGGCGACCGCTGACCCGTTCTGCACGCCGCCAGCGGCTACCATGTAGGGCGATGACTACCAAAAAACCAAGCAAGGGCGGGAAGCCATCCCGCGGCCAGGCCCCGAACAAAGGCGCCAAGGCGGGCGCAGCCCGCACCACCAAGCCGGGCAAGCCATTGCCGGGCTGGTTTCCCGAATTGAATGAAGGCAGCGCACCGCCGCGCGGCCGCAAGGCCCGAGGCGCCGACGCTGCGGCACCCGGCCCGGCCCCGGGCCGCAAGCTGCCGCCGGCCGGCAAGGTGATCGACGATCCCTATGCCGCCCGCGAAGCCGAGAAGTACGAACAGCCCATCGCCAGCCGCGAGGCCATCCTGGCCCTGCTGGAGCGTTGCGAGGGGCCGCAGACGGCAGAGGAACTGGGCGCACGCCTGGGCCTGACCGCCCCGGACCGTGCCGAAGCACTGTCGCGCCGGCTCGGCGCCATGGTCCGCGATGGCCAGCTGGTGCAGAACCGCCGGGGCGGCTTCGCCCCGATCCAGACCCTGAACCTGGTCACCGGCGTGGTGATCGCCAACCCGGAAGGATTCGGTTTCCTGCGTCCGGTCGAGGGCGGCGACGACCTGTTCCTGCCGCCGTATGAAATGCGCAAGGTCATGCACGGTGACAAGGTGCTGGCCCGCGTGACCGGCATCGACCACCGTGGCCGCCGCGAAGGCAGCATCGCCCGCGTGCTGGAGCGCGGCATGACCCGCCTGATCGGCCGTTTCAGTGTCGAGATGGGCATCAATTACGTGGTGCCTGACGACAAGCGCGTGCAGCGCAACGTGCAGGTGCCGCCGGACCAGACCGGCGGTGCGCGCGATGGCCAGCTGGTGGTCTGCGAACTGACCCAGGCACCGGACAGCCGCCGTCCGCCGATCGGCCGCATCATTGCCGTGCTCGGCGACAAGCTGACCGCTTCGCTGGTAGTGGAGACCGCCATCCACGGCCATGAGCTGCCGTTCGAGTTCCCGCAGGAGGTGCTGGACGAAGCCGCCTCGGTGCCGCTGGTGGTCGAGCCGGCGATGATCGGCGACCGCGTCGACCTGCGCAGCACGCCGCTGGTCACCATCGACGGTGAAGATGCCAAGGACTTCGACGACGCGGTGTACTGCGAGCCGAATGCCGATGGCTTTCGCCTGGTGGTGGCGATTGCCGATGTCTCCAATTACGTCCGCCCCGGCACGCCGCTGGACGAAGAGGCGCAGAAGCGTGCCACCTCGGTGTACTTCCCGGGCTTCGTGGTGCCGATGCTGCCGGAGACGCTGTCCAACGGCATCTGCTCGCTGATGCCGAAGGTGGACCGCATGTGTTTCGTCTGCGACATGCAGATCGACCGCGATGGCCTGGTCACGCATTCGCGCTTCTACGAAGCCGTGATGAACTCGCACGCGCGCCTGACCTACACCCAGGTGTGGAAGGCGGTGGGCGAGGACGATGCCGAGACCCAGGCCTGGATGGGGGATCTGTTGCCGCACGTGCAGCGCCTGCACCAGCTGTACAAGGTGCTGTCGAAGGCGCGCGCCAAGCGCGGCGCCATCGAGTTCGAAAGCAGCGAAGTGCGCTTCGTGCTGGACAATCGCGGTGAAGTCACCCAGGCCGGCATGCTGGTGCGCAACGACGCGCACAAGCTGATCGAGGAATGCATGATCGCGGCCAACGTCGAGGCGGCGAAGTACCTGCTGTCGCGCCACGTGCCGGCGCCGTACCGCATCCACGAGAAACCACCGGAAACCAAGTACGCCGACCTGCTCGAGTTCCTCAAGGAGTTCAAGCTGAGCCTGCCGCCGTGGTCGAAGGTGCGCCCGGGCGATTACACCAAGCTGCTGAAGAAGATCCGTGACCGCCCCGATGCCACGCTGCTGGAGTCGGTGCTGCTGCGCAGCCAGAGCCTGGCCATCTACAGCCCGGAGAACCACGGCCACTTCGGCCTGGCGCTGGAGGCGTACGCGCACTTCACTTCGCCGATCCGCCGCTACCCCGACCTGCTGGTGCACCGCGCGATCAAGCATGCGCTGTCCGGCAAGCCACTGGACAAGTTCACCTACAACGCCCGCGAGATGGCCGCGCTGGCGCTGCAGTGCTCCGAGCGCGAGCGCCGTGCCGACGAAGCCGAGCGCGAGGTCGACGAGCGTTACCGCGCGGCGTGGATGGAAAAGCACGTCGGCGGCCAGTTCGACGGCGTGATCAGCGGCGTGACCAGCTTCGGCCTGTTCGTGGAGCTGGACGAGTCGAAGGTGCAGGGCCTGGTGCATGTCACCCAGCTGCCGCAGGACTATTACAAGTTCGACGCGACCCGCAAGACGCTGACCGGCGAGCGCCGCGGCAGCAGCTACCGGCTGGGCGACCGCGTACGCATCCTGGTGCTGAAGGCCAGCATGGAAGAGCGCAAGATCGACTTCCGCCTGGTCGAACACAAGGGTGAGGACGAGGGCGAAAGCCTGCCGCCGCTGCCCGAGCGTGGCAAGCCGGCCAAGCGGAAGAAAGAGAAATATTGATGACCGTGGTAGTGCCGGCCGCTGGCCGGCATCCATGGCACCCTCGGCACCGACGGGTTGCCGGCCAGCGGCCGGCACCACCAGGAGACATCGCATGCAGGGCCAACCCGAATACAGCGGTGGCTGCCAGTGCGGCGCGATCCGCTTCCACGTGCGTGGCGCGCTGACCGACAGCTCGATCTGCCACTGCCGCATGTGCCAGAAGGCCTTCGGCGCCTACTACGCGCCGCTGGTGTCGGTGCGCGGGGTGCAGTTCAGCTGGACCCGCGGCCAGCCGCGCCATTTCCAGTCATCCAACGTGGTCCGCCGTGGCTTCTGTGGCGACTGCGGCACGCCGTTGACCTACGAGGCGCCTGATGGCGTGGCCGTGGCTGCCGGCGCATTTGACGAACCCGAGCGCCTGCCGCCGAGGATCCAGTACGGGATCGAGCGCAAGCTGCCATTCCTCGACAGCCTGGCCAGCCTGCCGGCACGGCGTACCGAGGAGGACCTCGCTGCGCTGGATTTCCTGGCCACCCTTGAGTCCCACCAGCATCCCGACCACGACACCCCGCACTGGCCGCCGCGCAGCCGATGATCCACCTGCAGGCCGAGCCCACGCTCGGCTGCTCTGGGTCCAGGCTTCATCGGCCCCCGCCAGGCGAGCAGGGGCTCGGCGCTACAGCGGGGCGGCCGGTCGCAGCGCCCGGCCTGCCGATGCTCTACCATAGCCACCCCCTTTCCGGTCCCCGCCCGCATGAGCAAGAACAGCCAGTGGATCGTCGGCGTCAACGCCGTCGCCTCCTCCATCGAGAACGACGCCGAGAACGTCCGCGAAGTGCTGGTCGAGGCCGGTGCGAAGAATCCGCGCCTGACCGAGATCGAGGAGAACGCCCGCCGCAAGGGCATCGACGTGCGCAAGGTGAACGCCCAGGCACTGGACGGTGTCGGCGGTTCGGTGCGGCACCAGGGCGTGGCCGCGCGCTATGCCGCCGCCCGCACCTACAATGAGAACGAGCTGGAAGGCCTGGTCAGCGCAGCCGAGGGCAAGGCCCTGCTGCTGGTGCTGGACGAGGTGCAGGACCCGCACAACCTCGGCGCCTGCCTGCGCTCGGCCGCGGCCGCCGGTGCCACCGCGGTGATTATCCCGAAGGACAAGTCGGCCACGGTCAATGCCACTGTGCGCAAGACTTCGGCCGGCGCCGCCGACCTCATCCCGGTGGTGGCAGTGACCAACCTGTCGCGCTGCCTGAAGGACCTGCAGAAGCAGGGCGTGTGGATCTACGGCCTGGCCGGTGAGGCCACCGCCTCGCTGTACCAGCTGGACCTGAAGGGCAACATTGCCCTGGTGCTGGGCGGCGAAGCCGACGGCCTGCGCCGGCTGACCCGCGAGAACTGCGATGGCCTGGTCAAGATCCCGATGCCTGGCGAAATCGAGAGCCTGAACGTTTCGGTCGCCGCCGGCGTCAGCCTGTTCGAGGCCGTGCGCCAGCGCGGTTGACCAGCCAGCGCGATGTGATCGGGGTCAGATTGCTTTTCCAATGGGAAAAGGAGTCTGACCCCTTTTTCATGTCCCGCGTCGACCCGCACTGCCGCCCAGTGCCTTGAACAGGGTCACGTCGTTGTTCAGCTGGCCCTGGCGCGCACGCGCCAGCGACAGCTCTGCGTCGCGCCGGGTCTGCTGCGCTTCCAGCCAGGTGCGCAGGTCGGTGGCACCCACGCGGTAACGCACTTCCTGTGCGCGCTCCACTTCCACTGCTTCGTCGTACGAAGCCTGCGAGGCCGCCACCTGGCGCGCCAGCTGTTCGCGGGCCGACAGCGCGTTGTCCACTTCCGAGAGCGCGGTGTACAGCGTCTTGCGGAAATTGGTCGCGGCGATCTGGTAGGCGGTGCCGGCGATATCGGTATCCAGCTGCGCACGCTGCAGGTTGAGGAAGGGGAGCGACAGTCCGGCCCCGAGCGTGGCGACCGGGTTGCGCAGCACATCACCCAGCGACGTCGCGCTGGAGCCCAGGCTGCCGGTCAGGCTCAGCGCCGGGTAGTACTGGGTGGCAGTGACCTTGATCGTCTTCAGGCTGTTGCGCAGGCGCAGTTCCGCTGCACGCAGGTCGGGCCGGCGGCCGAGCAGGTCGGTCGGCAGGCCTTCGGCGATGGGCGGGCTGCGTGCGCCCAGCAGGTCCTGCGGCTCGTCCTGCTGCGGCCACGGCGTGCCGTCCAGCAGCACGGTCAGCGCGTTGCGTACCTCCACCCGCTGCTGTTCCAGCGCACTCTGCGCCGAGCGCTGCGACTGCAGGTTCTGCAGCGCCTGGCGCACTTCCAGGCGCGATACCGCGCCGGCGTCGAAGCGGGCCTGCACCAGTTCCCGGGTGCGTTCCAGGCGCTCCAGGTTGGCCTGGCCGGTGGCGATCGACTGGTTGAGGTAAGCCAGGTTCCAGTACTGGGTGATGGTGTCGCCGATCACCAGCAGGGCGGTGTTCTGCCGGTCTTCCTCGCTGGCTTCGGCCTCCCAGCGGGCGATGTCGCGCTGGGTCCTCAGGCGCCCCCATAGGTCCACTTCCCAGCCCAGCGAGACGCCGGTGGAATAGCTGCGGCGCCAGTCGTCGGCTTGGTCGGTGGCGCGGCTGGCGCTGCCGCTCACGCCGGAGGACGAAGGCTGCGGCCACAACGCGTTGCTGGCCAGGCCGGCCTGCAGGCGCGAACGTTGCACGGCCAGGCCGGCGGCGGCCAGATCGCTGTTGGCGGCCAGCGCCTGCGCCACCAGGCGGTCCAGGCGTTCATCGCCGAAGCCGGTCCACCAGGTGTCCTGGCGGATGTCGCGGCCCGGTGTATCCAGGCTGCTGCGCGGGTCGTCGGCCGGCGCGTTGAGGGTGGCATCGCCACGCCCATACTGCGCCGCCACGGCCGGGTCATGCACCGGGTAGCGGCCGACCGACGCGCAGCCGGACAGGGCAAGTACAACGGCACCGGCCAGCAGCAGGTGCCGGGGAGCGGGGAAGGGCAGTCGGATCATCTTCTTCATTCGCGGGCCAGGGCCTCCACCGGATCGAGTTGCGCAGCGTTGCGTGCGGGCAGGAAGCCGAACGCCACGCCGATCAGGGTCGAGCAGGCGAACGCCGCAACGATCGAGGCCGTGGAGAACAGCACCTGGAAATCGCTGGCGAAGCGGCCGATCATCGAGCCCAGCAGCAGCGCCAGGCCGATGCCGAGCACGCCGCCGAGCAGGCACACCAGCACCGCCTCGATCAGGAACTGCTGGCGGATATCACTCTGACGCGCACCCACCGCCATGCGCACCCCGATCTCGCGGGTGCGCTCGGTGACTGACACCAGCATGATGTTCATCACGCCGATGCCACCGACCAGCAGTGCGATGGCGGCGATGGCACCGATCAGCAGGGTCATCGTGCGCGTGGTCTGCTCGATGGTTTCGCGGATTTCGGCGCTGTTGCTGAGGAAGAAGTCCTCGGTGCCATGGCGCAGGGTCAGCAGGCGGGTAATTGCCTCCTGCGCCGCATCCATCGGCGTGTCGTCGTCCACGCGCACGGTGATGCTGGACACGTGGCTCTGGCCGAGCATGCGCGACATCACCGTGGTGTACGGCACCCACACACTGAGGCTGGTGCTGCCACCGAAACCGAAGCTCTGCCGCTTGGCCACGCCCACCACGCGCGCCGGCACGTTGCCGAGCAGGATCACCTGGCCGACCGGATCGACATCCGGGAAGAACTGGGCCTGGGTGTTCTCGTCGATCACCGCCACCTGGCCCAGGCCCTTCACCGCGTCGGCATCGAAGAAGCTGCCGCTGAGCAGGGTCACGCCCTTGACCCGGAAGAACTGCTCGCCCACGCCGCTGACCTGCGCGGTGGACGACTGGTTGCGGTAGCGCGCGGTGACCGAGGTCGACACGCTGGGCGTGGCGCTGTCCACGTAGGTCTGCCTTGCCAGCGCATCGGCATCGCTGGCCTTCAGTGTCTGCACCCGTGCCGAACGCATGTCGCCGAAACCGCGACCGGGGTAGACGTCGATGGTGTTGGTGCCGAGCGCGCTGATGTTCTGCAGGATCTGCTGCTGCGAGCCGTTGCCCAGCGCCACCACCGACACCACCGAGGCGATGCCGATGATGATGCCGAGCATGGTCAGGAAGGTGCGCAGCCGATGTGCGTTCATCGCCAGCAGGGCCATGCGGAACGCTTCGGTGAAGCGGTCGCGTGCCGCCCGCCAGCTGTTGCCGTGGGCGACGCCGGTGCTGGCCTCGCGCTGTGCGCGGTAGCTCGGTGCGTTCGGATTGGCGCGGTCGGCGATGATCTCGCCGTCGCGGATCTCGATGATGCGCTGCGCGTGTTCGGCCACGTTCATGTCGTGGGTGACGATGATGATGGTGTGGCCTTCGGCATGCAGCTCGCCGAGGATGGCCATCACTTCCTCGCCGGATTTCGTGTCGAGCGCGCCGGTCGGCTCGTCGGCCAGGATCACCTCGCCACCGTTCATCAGGGCACGCGCGATCGACACGCGCTGCTGCTGGCCACCGGACAGCTGGCCCGGCTTGTGATGCATGCGATCACCCAGGCCCAGGCGCTGCAGCAGTTGCTCGGCACGCGCGTTGCGCACGGCACCGGGGCTGCCGGCATACACCGCCGGCACCTCCACGTTGCCGCGCGCATCCAGGTCGCCGAGCAGGTGGTAGCGCTGGAAGATGAAGCCGAAATGCTCGCGGCGCAGTTCGGCCAGTTCGTCCGGCTGCATCCGTCCGGTTTCGCGGCCGGCCACCTGGTAGCTGCCGCGGGTGGGGCGGTCGAGGCAGCCGAGGATGTTCATCAGCGTCGACTTGCCCGAGCCGGACTGGCCGACGATGGCCACCATCTCACCGGCGTGGATGTCCAGATTGACGTCGCGCAGTACGGCGATCACCTCGTCGCCGGCCGGGAATTCACGTCGCAGGTCGCGCAGGCGCAGCAGCGGCGCCGTCGTGCTCATCGGCGCCCCATGCCCGGGCCACCGACCCGCATCGGCATGCCGCCGCGGTTGCCGCCGCTGGCACCGGCACCGGCGGCGCTGGCTTCGCCGACCACCACGCGCTCGCCTTCCTTCAATCCGGACAGTATCTCGGCGGAGGCGCCGTTGTTGATGCCCACCGTGACCTTGCGCGGCTGCGGCTGGCCCTTGTCGTCCAGCACCCGCACCATGCGCTCGTTTCCACGGCGCTTCGGCCCCAGCGCCACCGCCGGCACCATCAGCACGCCCTTGGCCTGCTTGAGCAGTACCGAGACCTGCGCGGTCATGTCGATGCGCAGCGTGCCGTCGGGATTCTCCACGTCGAACAGCGCGTTGTAGTAGACCGCGCTGCTGGAACTGGAACTGGACGAACTGCTGGAGCTGGAGGAGCTTTCGTTGGCGATCGAGGCCGGCGCCGGATTGATCTGGCGCAGGGTGGCGTGATACTTGCGGTCCGGATCGCCCAGGGTGGTGAAGTACACCGGCATGCCGGGCTTGATCTTGACCACGTCGGCTTCGGAGATCTCGGCATTGACCGTGACCACGTCCAGCCGCGCCAGCATCACGATGGTCGGTGCGGTCTGGTTGGCGTTCACGGTGCGGCCTTCTTCGGCCACCACCGCCACCACGGTGCCATCCATCGGCGCGGTAATGCGGGTGTAGGCCAGGTTGGCGCGGGCGGTGCCCAGCTCGGTTTCGCGGCCCTTGATCTGTGCCTCATAGGACTGCAGCTGGGCGCGGGCGGTCTTCAGCTGCGCCTCGGCGGCATCGTACTCCTGGCGCGAGGTGGCCTCGGCGGCCAGCATCTGCTGCTGCCGCGCGAATTCCAGTTCGGCCTGGCGCAGGGTGGCCTGCTGCACGGCGCGCTGCGCGGTGACCTGGTCCAGCGAGGCCTGCGCGTTGAGCACCTGGTTCTGCTGGGTGGTGGCGTCGATCTCGGCGATCAGGTCGCCTTCCTTCACCGTATCGCCCAGCTGCACCTTCAGCGACTTGATCTGGCCCGAGGCCTGCGCGCCGACGCTGACCAGCTTGTAGGCATCGATCACGCCGGTCGCGTCCACGGTCTGCTCGATGTCACCGCGGCTGACCGGCGAGGTGGCCACGGCCGGGGCGGTGGGCTTGCGCAGCAGCCACCAGGCGGTGGCGGCGACGATCAGGGCAAGCAGGGCGATCAGCATCAGGCGACCCCGGCGGGTCGCGGGCAACAGGCGGAACGTCACGTGGTGGCTTCACTCTCTGGACCGCGCGGGCGGCGTTGGCAGGCATTGTGAAGACCGGACGATGGACCGCTCAATCCTCGGGGTATGTCTGTGTGTAACACTGTCGGTGAATACGCGTAACCACAGGTATCCCGTCCCCGGGTGGATACACTGGTACGCATTGCCCCGGATGCGGTTCAGCTGCCGACACGGGATGATCGCGACATGGAGACTGAAAACACGATGCATCGACTGCTGATCGTCGACGACGACAACGACATCCGCACGCTGCTGGCCGAGCAGCTCGGCCGCGCCGGCTACCAGGTGAGCACCGCCGCAGATGGCACCGCCATGCGCCAGCTGCTGGACCGCGAGCACGTGGACCTGATCGTGCTCGACCTCAACCTGCCGCGCGAGGATGGCCTGACCCTGTGCCGCGACCTGCGTGCGCGCTCGAACACGCCGGTGATCATGCTGACCGCCCGCGCCGAGCCGATCGACCGCGTGCTGGGCCTGGAAATGGGTGCCGACGACTACCTGGCCAAGCCGTTCGAGCCGCGTGAACTGCTGGCGCGCATCCGCAACGTGCTGCGCCGGACCGAGGCGCTGCCGGCCAACCTGGAACCGCTGGCGGTGCGCCGCGCGCGTTTCTCGCGCTGGGTGTTCGACCTGGAGCATCGCCACCTGGTCGACCCGGATGACCGCGTGGTGGTCCTGTCCGGTGCCGAGTTCCGCCTGCTGCGGGTGTTCATCGCCCACGCCAACAAGGTGCTGTCGCGCGAGCAGCTGGTCGCGCTCAGCAGTGGCCGCAACTATGAGGCACAGGATCGTGCGATCGACCTGCAGGTCAGCCGCCTGCGCAACAAGCTGGGCGATGACGGCGGCCCGGACGGGCTGATCAAGACCGTACGCAACGAAGGCTACGTGCTGGCCTCGTCGGTCAACCTGGAATAAGCGGCGATGAAACGCCTGCGCCATTTCCTGTCCTCGATGGTCGGGCGGTTGTTCGTGATCCTGCTGCTGGGCATGGCGGTGGCGGCGATCGGCGCGACCATGCTGGCCACGTCAAAGCGCCAGCAGGAATTCGAGCGGCAGAACCTGAACCGGATCGCCGACCGCCTGCAGGGCTACGTCAACCTGCTGGACGGCAATCCGGAGCTGCGTGAGCGCCTGCTGGCGATCGGCGGGCCAAGCGTGCGCGCGCTGCAGCCGGGCGCCCGGCTGGGACGCGCCGACACGGCGCTGATGGAAGTGCTGGAAGACCGGCCGGGGCCGGTGTCGCGCGCACATGTGCACTTCACTTCATTCCGCTCCTGCATTCCCAAGCTGCAGGACCTGCTGCCGCCACCGCCGCCGGGCCATCGGCGGCCGCCGCGCGAACGCGACCCGGCCTTCATCCCGCCCAAGTGCCGCGCGGTGGACGTGACCCTCAACGACGGCACGCTGCTGAAGCTGGCGCTGGACTCGCCGGCAGTGGCGCACAACGGCATCCTGGCCGTGGACCCGTGGTTCCTGACCCTGCTGGTGCTGGCGATCGCGGTGCTGGCCTACATCGTTGCGCGCATGGCCAGCGCGCCACTGCAGGAACTGGCCGCCGCCGCCGAAGACCTCGGCGATGACCTGCAGCGCGACCCGTTGCCCCTGCGCGGGCCGCGCGAAGTGCAGCGCGCCGCCGAAGCCTTCAACGCCATGCAGCACCGCCTGCAGCGGCACCTGGCCGAACGCACGCAGATGCTGGCGGCGATCACCCATGACCTGCAGACGCCGTTGACGCGGCTGCGCCTGCGCCTGGAGAACGTCAGCGACGAGACCCTGCGCGAGCGCCTGATCGGTGACCTGGCCGCGATGCAGGCGCTGGTGCGCGAGGGCCTGGAACTGGCCCGCAGTGCCGAGAGTGCCGAGCAGCGTGCCGCACTGGACCTGGATTCGCTGCTGGAGAGCATTGTCGAGGACACCGCCGAAGGCGGCGCCGATGTGGTCTTCGAAGGCGGCAGCGGTGCGGTGTTGATGCTGCGGCCGCTGGCCATGCACCGCCTGTTCTCCAACCTGGTGGACAACGCGGTGATGTATGCGCAGCGGGCACGGGTGCGGGTCGAGCGCAGCGGCGGTGCGATCACCGTGGTGGTGGCCGACGATGGCCCCGGCCTGGCCGAGGAGCAGTTGGAGGCGGTGTTCGATCCGTTCGTGCGGGTGGAAACCTCGCGTTCGCGCGAGACCGGCGGTGCCGGCCTGGGCCTGACCATTGCCCGCGCCCTGGCCGAAAAGGACGGGGCCCGGCTGTGGCTGCGCAACCGGGCCGAAGGGGGCCTGGAGGCGGTGGTGCAGTGGCCGGCCAGTGCCCAGGTGGTGGCGCCCGGCCGCGCCGGCTGAGCCGGGGCGCCGCACGCGGTGACGCCCGGGCCGGGGTTTGGCCTATCATCTGCGCATCTCCCCAGCCTCTCCCCGATGAGCCAGCCCGTTCCTGCCGGCATGCCAGTGCGCGCTGCCCGGTTGTTCCTGCACCCTGCCGCGTCCTGCAGCCGCACCTGGCCGCCGCCGCCGCGCTGATGGGCGGGCAGGGGGATCAGGGGCGCTGGGTGGAGCGCCGCGCATCAGCAATCCAGCGGGCACTGCGACAGGGCCTGCTATGGCTGCTGCTGGCCCTGGCGCTGCCACTGGCTGCGCAGGAGGGCGCACCGCCGCTGCGCGACTACGCCATCGACGTATGGACCTCGCGCAATGGCCTGCCGCACAACTCGCTGCGCGACATCGCACAGACGCCGGAGGGCCATCTGTGGTTCGCCACCTGGGAAGGACTGGTGCGCTACAACGGCCTGGATTTCACCGTGTTCGACCGCAGCACGCGCCCGGGCCTGCGCGACAACGGCATCGGCGCGCTGTTCGTCGACCGCCAGGGCGGGCTGTGGATCAGCGACTCGCGCGGCAATGTCAGCCACCGCGGCAGTGATGGCCAGTGGCGGGTCTGGGAGCACCAGGCGGATACGCCGCAGGTGCTGATCCAGTCCATGCAGATGGACAGCCAGGGCCGGCTGTGGCTGTTGTACGAAGGCAAGGGCATCGGCTATCTGACGCCGGACTCGGGCATCGTCTACCGGGCGCCGGCGGCCGACCTGCCGATGGCGATGAGCTTCACCAGGCTGGTGGTTGATGCGCAGGACCGGGTCTGGGTCGGCACGCTCGACGGGCTGGTGCTGCGCGACAACGACGGCGTACTCAAGCGGGCGCCTGCGGCGTGGGGGCTGGGCGCAGGCACTGGCCTGTCGTGGCCGTACCGCGCGCCGGACGGCGCGTTGTGGATCGTCGCCGGCGAGCGCCTGTACCGGGTGGAGGACGATCGGCTGGTGCTGGTGCACCGCCTGCCCGGCCAGCTGCACATGACCTCGATGCTGCAGGACCGGCACGGCGACCTGTGGCTGGGCACCGAGAACCAGGGGCTGCTGCGCATCTCCGGGCACGGCCTGGAGCGGCTGCCGGCCGGCCTGAACCTGCCGGGTGGACGCGTGGTCAGCCTGCGCGAGGATGCCGAAGGCAGCATCTGGGTGGGCGCCAATGGCGGCCTGTACCGCCTGCGCGAGACACTGTTCAGCAGCTACACCGAGCGCGACGGGCTCAGTGGCGACTACGTGCGCACGGTGTTGGAGGACCGCGACCGCCAGCTGTGGGTCGGCAGTGCCAGCGGGCTTGACCTGCAGACCGCCGATGGCCGTTTCCGGGCGATGCCGCTGCACAACCGCGGCGGCAAGGCACCGTCGGTGCTGAGCCTGGCGCAGGGGCCCGATGGTGACCTGTGGGTGGGAACATTCGGCGATGGTGTCTACCGGCTCGGCCGCGACGGCCAGCTGCGCCACAACTACGCGGCCGCCGATGGCATGCCGGGCGGCAACATCCGTGCGATCAGCGTTGATCCGCAGGGCGTGGTCTGGGCCGGCACGCAGAAGGGCGTGGTGCGCATCGACGGCGACCGCGTGCACGTTTCGGACGTGCCCGGCATGCCCGGCGGCCTGATCACCGCGCTCGAGCATGACCATCAGGGCAACCTGTGGATCGGCACCATCGAAGGCATCCGCGTGCTGCGCGGCGACCACGTGCAGTCGATCGACCTGGCGCCGCTGGGCGGCGGCCGCAGCGTGTTCGGCTTCCACCAGCTGGGCGACGCGATGTGGATCAGCAGTGATCGCGGCCTGTACCGCTGGCGCAATGGCAGGCTGGCACGGGTTGGCCTGGAGCAGGGCATGCCGGTGGATGCGGTGTTCCAGCTGGTGCCCGATCGCCTTGGCAATGTGTGGATCAGCAGCAATCGCGGTGTGCTGCGCACCGACATGGCTACCCTCAACGCGGTCGCCGACGGCCGTACGCCGCGGGTGGTGGTGGAGCGCTACAACGAGATCGACGGCATGGCCAATGCACAGGCCAACGGCAGTTCCGGTCCATCGGCGATCCTGCGCCAGGATGGCACGTTCTGGGTGGTCACCGCCGGCGGCCTGAGCACGGTCGACCCGCAGCGCCTGCAGCGCTTCCGCGAGCGCCCGTCACCGCCTGCGGCGATCGAAAGCGTGCAGGTGGATGGTGCGCCGGTGCATTGGGAGGGACCGGAGCGCAACGCCATTCCCGGCGGTCGCCGGCTGGCGGTGAGCTACGTCGGCCTGAGCTACCTGATGTCCGACCGGATCCGCTACCGCACGCGGCTGGACGGGCTCGATGGCGGCTGGGTCGAGCGCGGCCCGCAGCGCAGCGTCGAGTTCGTCGGCCTGCCGCCGGGCGACTACACCCTGCACGTGGCGGCGGCGCACCCGGGAGGCACCTGGGGCCAGCAGGAGGCAGTGTGGAGCTTCAGTGTCGAGCCGTTCTGGTGGCAGCGCCGCAGCGTGCAGGTACTGGCGGGGCTGTTGCTGCTGGGCGGCCTGGTGGCGCTGTACCGGCTGCTGCTGCAGCAGCTGCAGGCCAGCAACCTGCGCCTGGCGCGGCGAGTGGACGAAGCTACTTTCGATTTGCAGGCCAAGACCGTGCACCTGCAGGCGCTGAACCAGGAAAAGACCGAACTGGCCGAGCGCCTGGCGCGGCAGGCCGAGGCGTTCGAGCGGCAGGCCCGCGAAGACGCCCTGACCGGCCTGGCCAACCGCCGTGGCTTCGACGAGACGCTGGCGCGTGATTTCGCCCGCTCGCAGCGCAGTGGCCATCCACTGTGCCTGGTGGTGCTGGACATCGACCACTTCAAGGCCGTCAACGATCGCCACAGCCACAGCATCGGCGATGCCGTGCTGGTGCAGGTGGCGACGTTGATCGCTGCGGCCTGCCGCGACTCCGACCTGCCGGCGCGCACCGGCGGCGAAGAGTTCGCGCTGCTGCTCAACGACACCCGCCTGGAAGAGGCCGCACAGCTGTGTGCACGGCTGCGCGGGCTGTTCCATGACCACCCGGACTGGGCCGGGGTGGCAGGACTGCGCGTGACCTTCAGCGCCGGCCTGGTGGAAGTGGACGCCGACGACCGCACCCCGGCGCTGCTGTACCAGCGCGCCGACCGCGCGCTGTACCGCGCCAAGAGTGACGGCCGGGATCGGACGAGCATTGGTTGAGTTCATCCACGCATGGCGTGGCGCTACGGGTGTTGCCGTACCAACGGTCGGCATCCACCAGAGACGTGACCCACCACAGCAGTGATCGTCAGCCCCCGACGTGCGCCGCGACACGCTGCTGCTCCCGCTTTTTCTGATCTTTCCGTGGCGGCCAGCAACCTTTCGAAGGCCGGGCAGGGGGGGCGCGGGGGCATCTGCGCCATGGATGGCGCGGCTAGGCCCGCAGGGACGGGTTCACGGCGTCCCGCGCGAACCCACCCTGCTCGGCCCAACCGATGATTCGCTTCACGCCACGAGGGGCTACGCCGCTGGCCGCTTCACCGCGGCCAGGCGTTGGCGATGGTGCAGAACAGCCGCGCGGTCTGTTCGGTGTCATACACCGCGCTGTGGGCCTCGTTGGCATCCCAGCCCAGCCCGGCCGCGGTGGCCGCGCGTGCCAGCACCGTCTGCCCGTAGGCGATCCCGGCCAGGGTCACCGTGTCGAAGACGCTGAACGGATGGAACGGATTGCGCTTGTGGCCGGTCCGCGCCACGGCCGCGTTGACGAAGCCAAGGTCGAAATGCGCGTTATGGCCAACCAGGATCGCGCGCTGGCAGCCGTACTTCTTCATCGCCGCACGCACCGGAGTGAAGATGTGGTCCAGCGCCGCCTTTTCTTCCTTGGCCAGCCGGAACGGGTGGTCGAGGATGATGCCTGTCACTTCCAGCGACTTGGGGTCGATTTCCAGGCCTTCGGCCGGTACCACATGGGCGCTGGCAGTCTGGCCGGGGTACAGCAGGCCGTTCTCGTCCATCTCGATCGGCACGGCTGCGATTTCCAGCAGCGCATTGCGCTGGCTGTCGAAGCCGCCGGTTTCCACATCCACGACCACCGGCAGGAAGCCGCGGAAGCGTTGGGACATCGCGCGCTGCGCCTGGGGTACTGCGGAATCGGGAGCGGCGGCAGGTGCGGGGGTGGGGTCAGTCATGCGTGAATTCTAGCAGAGCGCCCCTGAGCGCCCGGCTGGCCCGTGGGGCCCGGGTTTCCTGCGTGGGCGAGTTTTGACCAAGGTCGACAGCTGCCGGTGCAGCGCACGCCCAGGATCCCGGGAGGTGCCAACCTGGGTTGGCATTTACCGGACCGCAGGCCGTGCCTTGGTACCTGATGGCTGCCACCGAGCCAACCATGCATCCACGCTCAGCCTGCCGGCGCCGGTGAAGACCAGCGGCAGCAGCATGGCCATGAACAGCACCGGCAGCTTGTAGTTGCCAAAGCCCTGGTCACTGATCACATAGCCCATGGCGAGGTCGCCCAGTGACTGCCAGTCCATCGGCCAATGCACTGCGTAGGTGGCCACGATGGTCAGCACCAGCAGGCTGGCGGCAGCAAAGCGGGTGCCGAAGCCCATCAGCAGGCATGCCGCACCGATCAGTTCGAACCACGTGGCAAGCTGCCAGTTCAGCGCGGCGGGCAGCTGGTTGAACGGGAACGGGAAGGCGTCCTGCAGATCGGCAAACCAGTTCTGCCCATGCAGTTTCTCGCGGCCGGATTCGAAGTATTCCCAGGCCAGCAGCAGGCGCAGGCCGAGCGGGGCCAACCAGGGGGCGAGACGGTCCAGCTGGCCGCGTGCGGCGGCCAGGAGCGGTAGCTTCATCGGTGGATCTCCGGGGAGGGGTGTCAGGGTGGGGAGGCGAGCGGACCGATCACGCCGGCCTGCACGAACTGCTGCAGCAGCGCAGCACCCGGTTCGGCCAGGGCGTCCTCTGCCAGCCCGTGCGCGCGGGCCAGCTGCCGCAGGTAGGCCTGGCCTTCCAGCCCGGGCTGTTCGCCAATGCTGGACAGCAGGTACACCGCCAACGGGCTGAGTTCGGCGAATCGCACTTCGCCGCCGGCGTCGCGGCGGACCAGCAGGCCGGTCGGTTCGGTCGGAGGCCGGGTCGGTGCATCGTCGGCACCCAGGCGGTGCACCGGCCACTGGTACAGCAGCGGCCAGGCCAGCGGCGAGCGCTGCAGCGGCACGTGCAGCGGATCGGCAGCGCCGGGTGCGGGAAGGGGATCGGCCTGCAGCTGGTACAGCGCGGTTTCCACCCACTCGTAATGGGCCAGTTCGGCCAGCGCCGGGTGCGGCAGCTGCGGCTGCACCTGCAGCCACTGCACGAATTCGGCGGCCAGTTCGGTGAACAGCGGCGTCTGGCAGCGATGGTTGGCGAAGTAGTGGCGCACCAGTGCGCTCCAGGCCGGTTCGCCGAGCAGGCGCACGCAGACCGGGAAGCCATTGCTCAGCAGGCCCAGCAGGTTGTTGAACAGCAGGTGCTGGTAGACCGCCACGCGGCGGGGATCCAGTCCGGCCGGTGCGGGGACTGCCTGGGGGTCGCGCAGGTGCGCGGTGAACGCGTGCTGCTGCGCGCGCAGGGTGTCGGTGGCGTCAGCCATGTGCAGCCCCGGCGTGGGTGGCCTGCAGACGGCGGATGGTCTGCAGTTCGCCCCGCAGTTCCGCATAGGGCGGGAAATTGAAATCGCGTTCGAGCAGGGTGGGGCGCGGGCCGATGCGTGCATAGGTACGCGCCAGCAGCTCCCAGACCGGATCGATCACCGCGCTGCCATGGGTGTCGATCTTCAGGTCCGGTGCCTCGTCCAGGTGCCCGGCCACGTGCAGGCAGACGATGCGCTGCGCGGGCAGGCCGGCGATGAACGCATCGGCATCGTAGCCGTGGTTGCAGGCGTTGACGTAGACGTTGTTGACGTCCAGCAGCAGGTCGCAGTCGGCTTCGGCGAGCACCGCATTGGTGAACGCCAGTTCGTCCATCGCCGGTTCCGGCGCCAGGTAGTAGGACACGTTCTCCACCGCGATACGGCGGCCGAGCAGCTCCTGCACCCTGCGGATGCGCGCGGCGGTGTGGCGTACGGCTTCATCGGTGAACGGAATCGGCAGCAGGTCGTACAGGTGGCCGTCGTCGCTGCAGTAGCTCAGGTGCTCGCTGTACAGCGATACCCGGTGTGTTTCCAGGAACTGCCCGACCTGTTCCAGCAGTTGGGTGTCCAGCGGCGCACTGCCGCCCAGCGACAGCGATAGGCCGTGGCAGCTCAGTGGATGGCGCTGCGCCAGTTCGGCCAGCGCATCACCGGCAGCTCCGCCGACATGGATCCAGTTCTCCGGCGCGCATTCGAGGAAGTCGAAGTCGCCTGCCGGGGCATCACGCAGATCCTGCAGCAGCGCCCGGCGCAGGCCCAGCCCTGCAGCCGCCGCACGAAGCGGCGACTGCGGGTGGACGAGGCGGGCGCCGACGTCAGTGCTTGCCACCGCACTTGCCTTCGCCACACTTGCCTTCGGCCGACTTCGCGTCGCCGGTCTTGGCCTTGGCACCGGCTGCACCTGCGGCCTTGCCCTTGTCGGCACCACACTTGCCTTCGCCGCTCTTGCCGTCGGCGCCACACTTGCCTTCGGCATGCTTGGTTGCGTCGGCGGCCATCTTGGTATCGGCGGCCTTGGCGTCGGTGCTGGCCTTGGCTGCCTGTCCGGCCACCAGGTAACCCTGGGCGAGGTCGCTCATGCTCAGGGCCGAGGCACTGGCGGTCATGCCCAGGCCGGCGGCCAGGGCGGTCGCGGTCAGCAGGGACAGGGTCTTGTTCGAACTGCTCATCGGTATTACTCCTGGGTGGTGGGCGGGTGCCCGGGGTGATTCGATGCTGCAGCGATCCTACTCAACGAATCCTCGCCGAGACCTCAAATTTTCGTGAGATCTGTTACAGAAGCCTCCGGCAGGTCCGCACCAGGCAAGCCCGACGCCGACAAACCTGGGGAACACCGCAAAGAAAAAGGCCGCTGTCACCAGGACAGCGGCCACCTTGGAGTCGACTCCGGTGTTGCAGTGCAGCGTCAGGGCTGGCCGGTGCTGGAGGTCTCGTCGCGCTTCTCGCGCGGCGGCAGCGGCTGCTCACCGTGCACCAGGAACCACACGTTCTCGGCGATGTTGGTGGCGTGGTCGCCCACGCGCTCCAGATTCTTGGCCATGAACAGCAGGTGCGTGCACGGGGTGATGTTGCGCGGGTCTTCCATCATGTAGGTCAGCAGCTCGCGGAACAGCGCGGTGTACTGCGCGTCCAGGCGGGCGTCGTCCTCGCGCAGTTCCAGCGCGGCGTCGGCGTCATTGTCGCGGTAGGCGGCAATGGCGCGGCGCACCTGCTGCGCGGCCAGGCGGCCCAGCGCACGCAGGCCCTGGATCTGCGGCAGCGGCGGCACCTTGCCCAGCGCGATCGAACGCTTGGCAACATTGGCCGCGTAGTCGCCGATGCGCTCGATGTCGGCCGGAATGCGCAGGCCGGCGAGGATCTCGCGCAGGTCGCGCGCCATCGGGCCGCGCAGGGCCAGGCGCATCACGTCATGGCTGATCTGCTGCTCCAGCGCATCGATGGCTTCGTCGTTGGCGATGATGCGATGGGCGGCATTCTCGTCGCGCTTCTCGATCACGTCCATCGACGCCTCGAGCTGGGCGACCGCCATCTCGCCCATGCGCACGATTTCGGCCACCAGCCGCTGCTGCTCTTCGTCGTAGCTCTTGACGATGTGGTCGTTGGGAAGGTTCATGGTCTGCAATCCGGGTAGAGCCAGGCCGTGCCTGGCTGTGACATGTGACGAAGGATCAGCGTCGATCAGCCGAAACGACCGGTGATGTAGTCCTCGGTCTGCCGCTGCGACGGCTGCGAGAAGATCACTTCGGTGCGGTCGTGCTCGATCAGGTCGCCCAGGTACATGAAGGCGGTGTAGTCGGACACGCGCGCGGCCTGCTGCATGTTGTGGGTGACGATCACGATCGTGTACTCGTGCTTGAGCTCTTCCACCAGCTGCTCGATGCGGCTGGTCGAGATCGGGTCCAGCGCCGAGGTCGGCTCGTCAAGCAGCAGCACCGACGGGCGCAGCGCCACGGCACGGGCGATGCACAGGCGCTGCTGCTGGCCGCCGGACAGGCCCAGTGCGCTCTGCCCCAGCTTGTCCTTCACCTCGTCCCACAGCGCGCCCTGGCGCAGCGCCTGCTCGACGCGGTCGGCCATGTCGGCCTTGCTCAGCTTCTCGTGGTGGCGGATGCCGTAGGCCACGTTCTCGAAGATGGTCATCGGGAACGGCACCGGCTTCTGGAACACCATGCCGACCTTGCTGCGCAGGCGGTTCATGGGGTACTTCGGCGACAGGATGTTCTCGCCGTCCAGCAGCACTTCGCCGCGCGCCTCCAGCTTCGGGTACAGCGCGTAGATGCGGTTGAAGATGCGCAGCAGGGTCGACTTGCCGCAACCGGAGGGACCGATCAGCGCGGTGACGCGCTTTTCCGGGATCTCCAGGTTGATGCCCTTCAGGGCGTGGAACTTGTCGTAGTAGAAGTCCAGTCCACGCGCAGCCAGCTTCACCGGCGACGGCGTGTGCAGGCTCTCGTGCGAGGACGGCACGGCGATGCGCTGCATCGGCACGGCGTTGGAAAGGTCGTTCATGGCGTTATCCACGGAAAGGTCAGTCATGGGAGATACGGTTGCGCAGCAGGATGCCGCGGGCGGCAAGGCTGACCAGCAACACGAAGACAGTCAGCACCAGGGCACCGGCCCAGGCCAGCACCTGCCAGGATTCATACGGGCTGCCGGCGAACTGGTTCATCACCACCGGCACCGAGGCCATCGGCTGGAAGATGTTGTTGTTCCAGTACTGGTTGCCGAAGGCGGTGAACAGCAGCGGTGCGGTTTCGCCGGAGATGCGGGCCAGCGCCAGCAGGATGCCGGTGATGATGCCGGCCGAGGCACTGCGGTACAGCACCTGCACGATCACCTTCCACTGCGGGATGCCCAGCGACAGGGCCGCTTCGCGCATCTGCGAGGGCACCAGCCGCAGCATCTCGTCGGTGGTGCGCACCACCACCGGCAGCACGATGAAGGCCAGCGACAGGGCACCGGCGAACGCCGAGAAGTTGCCACCGGTCTGCATCACGTACAGGGTGTAGACGAACAGGCCGAGCACGATCGATGGGGCCGACAACAGGATGTCGTTGACGAAGCGGACCACGGTGCCGGCCTTGCGGGCGTTGCCGTACTCGGCCAGCCAGGTGCCGGCCAGCACGCCCAGCGGGGTCCCGATGCCGATCGCCAGCGCGCACATCACCGCGCTGCCGAAGAAGGCGTTGGCGAGGCCGCCTTCCTGCATCGGCGGCGGCGTCATCTTGGTGAACAGATCCAGGTTGATGCCGGCCAGGCCCTTGGAGGCCAGGGTGAACAGGATCCAGCCCAGGAAGAACAGGCCGAACAGGGCGGTGGCGCAGGACGCGGTGATGGCGATGACATTGCCGATGCGGCGGCGCAGGTACAGCGAATCAGCGGTGGTGGACATCAGTTGCCCTCCTTGCGGGACAGGCGCATCAGCATCAGGCGGGCGATGGCCAGCACCACGAAGGTGACGATGAAGAGGACGAAGCCGAGCAGCAGCAGGGCCGAGCGGTAGGTTTCGGTGGCCTCGCCGAAATCGTTGGCGATCAGCGCGGCGATGGTGGTGCCCGGTTCCAGCAGCGACGGCGACAGGCGCACGCTGTTGCCGATCACAAAGGCCACCGCCATCGTCTCGCCCAGGGCACGGCCGAGGCCGAGGAAGATGCCGCCGATCACCGCCGAGCGGGTGTAGGGCAGCACGATGTCCCAGCTCACTTCCCACTTGGTGGAACCCAGCGCATAGGCCGATTCCTTCAGGCGGGTCGGTACGGTCAGGAACACTTCGCGCATCACCGAGGAAATGAACGGAATGACCATGATGGCCAGCACGAAACCGGCGGTGAGCATGCCGATGCCCAGCGGCGGGCCCTGGAACAGCGGACCGATGACCGGCCATTCGCCCAGGGTTTCGTTGAGGAACGGGGTGACGTACTCGGTCATCACCGGCACCAGCACGAACAGGCCCCACATGCCGTAGATGATGGAGGGAATGCCCGCCAGCAGCTCGATGGCGGTACCGACCGGGCCACGCAGCCAGCGCGGCGCGACTTCGGTGAGGAAGAACGCGATGCCGAAGCTGACCGGCACGGCAATGACCATCGCGATGACGGCGGTGACCAGGGTGCCGTAGATCGGCGCGAGCGCGCCGAACTTGTTTTCGACCGGGTTCCAGTCGGCCGAGAAGAAGAAGCTCAGGCCCTGCATCTGCAGGGCATGGCGGCCGCCCCACAGCATCGACAGCGCGGCGCAGGCCAGGGCGATCAGGACGAAGATGACGGTGCCGACCAGCACCCATCGGAACAGTTTGTCGTTGCGGGCATCACGCGCATCGCGCGTGGACGGGGCGGCTACAGGCTGGGCGATGGCATTCATGGGGACGGCAGGGCCAGGAAGGGGCGGGGCGGCATGGCGTGGAAGAAGCGGTGCCCGCGCGGGGCGGGCACCGTCGGGTCCATCACTTCAGGTCGGTCGCCCAGTAGGCCTCGATCTGCTTGACCAGTTCGGCCGGCAGCGGCACGTAGTGCAGCTCGTTGGCCTGGGCCTGGCCGTTCTCGAAGGCCCACTTGAAGAAGGCCAGGGTGTCCTGGTTGCGCTTGGCGTCCTTCGGCTTCTTCTGCATCAGCATGAAGTTGGTGGCGGTGATCGGCCACGCCTGCTCGCCCGGTGCGTTGGTGATGACCAGGTTGAAGTCCTTGGCGCTGGCCCAGTCGGCGCTGGCGGCCGCTGCGGCAAAGGTTTCCGCGCTCGGCTCGACCCAGTTGCCGGCGGCGTTCTGCATGGCGGTGTACGGCATGCCGTTCTGCAGCGCGTAGGCCAGCTCGACATAGCCGATCGAGCCCTTGATCTGCTTCACGTAGGACGCGACGCCTTCATTGCCCTTGCCACCGACGCCGTCCGGCCACTGCACCGAGGTGCCTTCGCCGACCTTGCTCTTCCACTCCGGGCTGACCTTGGACAGGTAGTTGGAGAAGTTGAAGGTGGTGCCCGAACCGTCCGAACGGTGGACCAGGGTGATCTTGCCATCCGGCAGCTTCACGCCCGGGTTGGCAGCGACGATGGCCGGGTCGTTCCAGGTCTTGACCTTGCCCAGGAAGATGTCGGCCAGCAGGGCGCCGCTCAGGCGCAGCTTGCCGCCTTCCAGGCCGTCGATGTTGACCACCGGCACCACGCCGCCGATGGCCGACGGGAACTGCGCCAGGCCGGCCTGGGCCAGCTCTTCGCTGCTCAGCGGCTTGTCGGAGGAACCGAAGTCGACGGTGCCGGCCTTGATCTGGGCGATGCCGCCGCCGGAGCCGATCGACTGGTAGTTGATCTTGGCGCCGGTGCTGGCGTTGTAGTCGGCCGACCACTTGGAGACCAGCGGGAAGATGAAGGAGGCGCCCGCACCGGACACTTCGGCGGTCACCTTGGCACCGGCGGCGGCCGGGGCCGCGGCACCGTCGGCCGCCGGCTGCTGCGCGGCCTGCTTGTCGCCACCGCAGGCCGACAGGCCCAGGGCGATGGCCAGGGAAAGGGCGGCAAGGCCGGC
The DNA here is from genome assembly GCF_027854495.1 of Stenotrophomonas sp. PI_27. Lineage (NCBI taxonomy): Bacteria > Pseudomonadati > Pseudomonadota > Gammaproteobacteria > Lysobacterales > Lysobacteraceae > Stenotrophomonas > Stenotrophomonas sp. PI_27. The sequence goes on along the minus strand of NZ_JAJNOF010000015.1, from coordinate 34,796 downwards.
CGAGTGCAGTTTCATGGTCACTCCATAGCGGGGTAGAGCCGACGGCGTCGGCGGATGCGGCTATGAAATGATGTTTTTGTTACAGCCGTATTACGCGCATGACAGAGGTGTCCTGGATCACGTTCCGACAAGGGTTTCACAGGGTGGGCGCCGATCCGGCAGGGGCCCGGTGCCCCCGGATCTGCGCACCGATAGCACCGGCCGGTGCAAGGTAGCGCCGAGCGTGGGTTCGGCGCTACAGAGGCAGACACCCCCGGAAACAAGAAGAGCGCGAGATCTCGAGGATCTCGCGCCCGGTTGGGGCCGGCGGGGGAGAGAGGACCCGCCGGCCCCGTTCCTGCGGGGGGAACGTGCTTACTTCAGGTTCTGCGACCAGTAGGTCTCGATCTGGCGGACCAGGCTGTCCGGCAGCGGCACGTAGTCCAGCTGGCGGGCCTGGGCGTCGCCGCTCTTGTAGACCCAGCGGAAGAACTCCTGGGTGGCCTTGCCGTTGGCAGCATTCTTCGGCTTCTTGTGCACCAGGATGAAGTTGGTGGCGGTGATCGGCCAGGACTCGGCGCCCGGGGCGTTGGTCATCACCAGGTAGAAGTCCTTGGCGTTGGCCCAGTCGGCGCTGGCGGCGGCGGCAGCGAACGACGCGTCGCTCGGCTGCACGAACCTGCCAGCGGCGTTCTTCATCGCGGTGTACGACAGCTTGTTCTGCAGCGCGTAGGACAGTTCGACGTAGCCGATGCCGCCCTTGATCTGCTTCACGTAGGCAGCAACGCCTTCGTTGCCCTTGCCACCGATGCCGGCCGGCCACTGGACCGAGGTGCCTTCACCGACCGAGGTCTTCCATTCCGGGCTGACCTTGGACAGGTAGTTGACGAAGTTGAAGGTGGTGCCCGAACCATCCGAGCGGTGCACGACGGTGATCTTCGCGCTCGGCAGGGTCACGCCCGGGTTCAGCGCGGCGATGGCCGGGTCGTTCCAGGTCTTGATCTTGCCCAGGAAGATGTTGGCCAGCACGGTGCCGTCCAGCTTCAGTGCGCCCGGGGCGATGCCGGCCACGTTGACCACCGGCACCACGCCGCCGATCACCGACGGGAACTGTGCCAGGCCCGAAGCGGCCAGCTCTTCTGGCTTCAGCGGCGCGTCGGAGGAGCCGAAATCAACGGTCTTGGCCTTGATCTGCGCAATGCCGCCGCCGGAACCGATCGACTGGTAGTTGACCTTGTTGCTGGTGGCGGCGTTGTAGTCGGCCGACCACTTCGACATCACCGGGTAGATGAACGAGGCGCCCGCGCCGGTGATTTCAGCGGCGTTGGCGGCGAACACGGACGACGCTGCGAAGACGGCAACGGCAACGCGCGACTTGAAGGCGTGGATCACGGGGTGGCTCCTGGGTTGATTGGGATGCGGGGTTACCCGCCCGGCGCACATTCCATAACGGTTCGATGACAGCGCCGGGACCGTTGTATGACGCATCCGTTACAGCGCGTCCCGGCAGCCCTGCGCCGCCGCGCAGCGTGCAGCGGTTCAACCTCATTCCCTGGCTCCAGGGAACGCGTGCCGGGGGGGCTGGCCGGGCGGGCGCGTGCACTGCCATGGGTTCATCACGCCCGCGGCCGCAGCCGATCGACCCGCAGGGAAAGGCAAATGAGTCGTACGCATGACCGCAGGAAGAAATCTGTGGTTGGTGCGCACTCTGTCATTCGGTTGTCATGGTTTTAACGGAACGTTCGCAAAACGCTTGACCGGCCTGCCGGCGTGGCGTTCTGCCCAAGCCATTCCAACCCTCTGGAGAAATCCAAAATGCGTTCCCATTTGCTCGCCGCCGCGGTCGTTGCAAGCCTCGGTCTGGTTTCCGCCGACGCCTTCGCAGCCCCTGCCAGCACGGGCGTATCCCAGGCACAGCTGCAGCAGCTGCAGGCACAGATCGCCGCGCTGCAGGCCCAGGTCCAGCAGTTGCAGAACGATTCGCAGGCGCTGCAGGCGCAGTCCGACGCGCAGTCTGAAGTGAACATCACCCAGGCACAGGCCCTGGAGGGTGCGCAGAAGACCCAGACCAGCGTCGACAAGCTGGCCAAGCTGGTCAATGACAACAAGATCGGCGGTCGCATGTTCTTCGACCTGACCAACATCGACAAGACCAGCAACGGCAAGGACACCGCCGCCAGCGGCACCGGCCTGGACGTCAAGCGCTTCTACCTGACCGTCGACCACAAGTTCAACGACATCTGGTCGGCCAACCTGACCACCGACTTCCAGTACAGCTCGGCCATCGGCAACACCGAACTGTTCGTCAAGAAGGCCTACGTGCAGGGCAGCTTCGACCCGGCCTTCAACCTGCGCGTCGGTGCCGCCGACATGCCGTGGATCCCGTACGTCGAGAAGTTCTACGGCATGCGTTATGTCGAGAACACGCTGACCGACCGCCTGAAGTACGGCAACTCGTCCGACTGGGGCCTGCATGGCTTCGGCAACCTGGGCAACAACTTCAACTACGCCGTGTCGGTCGTGTCCGGCGCCGGCTACAAGAACCCGACCCGCAGCAAGGGCATGGACGTGGAAGGCCGCGTGGCCTACACCCCGAACGAGAACTTCGTGGTGGCCGTGGGTGGCTACAGCGGCAAGCTGGGCAAGGAAACCGACATCCAGAGCGCCGAGAACACCTACACCCGCGCCAACGCGATGGTGGCCTATGCCGACAGCGACTTCCGCGTCGGCGGCGAGTACTTCCAGGCCAAGAACCTCAACAACGTGATGACCGTTGCCACCGACAAGTCCAGCGGCTGGTCGGTGTGGGGCAGCGTGCGCGTCACCGACGGCGGTATCAACGTGTTCGGTCGTTACGATGACACCGACGTCAGCAAGACCCTGGACCCGACCCTGAGCGACAAGTACTGGAATGTGGGCGTCGAGTTCCCGGTCATGAAGAACCTCAAGCTGTCGACCGTGTACAAGTACACGCACCTGGCCAACGCCGGCGACAAGAAGAACGACAAGACCAAGGAATTCGGCGTGTGGGGCGATCTGTCGTTCTGATCTCCTGAAGCACGCTTGTCCATACACGCGGACGGCGGGCCTTGTGCCCGCCGTCTTCGTTTCGTCACAACACAATCCGGGTCACGCTTCGGCCGGCGTCTTTTCCTTGAACCGGCACAGGTCGGCGATCACGCAGCCCGGGCAATCCGGCTTGCGCGCCTTGCACACATAACGGCCGTGCAGGATCAGCCAGTGATGCGCGTCGAGCAGGAACTCGGCGGGGATCACCTTCACCAGCGTGTCTTCCACTTCGCGCACATTCTTGCCCGGAGCCAGGCCGGTACGGTTGGAGACGCGGAAGATATGCGTATCCACCGCCATCACCGGCTCGCCGAACGCGGTGTTGAGGACCACGTTGGCGGTCTTGCGGCCGACACCGGGCAGCGCTTCCAGCGCTTCGCGGTCGCGCGGCACTTCGCCGCCGTACTTCTGCAGCAGGATCGCGCAGGTGGCGATCACGTTCTTAGCCTTGGCGTTGAACAAGCCGATGGTGGAGATGTACGGCTTCAGGCCATCCTCGCCGAGCGCCAGGATCGTCGCCGGGGTGTTGGCGACCGGGAACAGACGACGCGTGGCCTTGTTTACGCCGACGTCGGTCGCCTGCGCCGACAGCGCCACGGCCACCAGCAGCTCGAACGGCGAGCTGTACTCCAGTTCGGTTCTGGGGTGCGGGTTGAGCTCGCGCAGGCGGGTGAACATTTCCACCACGTCGGCGCGCGGCATGCGGCCGCCGCGCCGCGCCGGTGCGCGGGCCGTCTTCTTCACGGTGGCCATTACGGCTCCTTGCCGGTGGCGCGGGCCTTGGCCCGGGCGAGAATCGCGGCGGCCGCAGCGGGCAGGGCGGGCTTCACGTCCGGCGCCGGGGCCGGGGTGCGACGCGCATCGCGCTCGGCCTCGCGCCGGGCCAGGCGCACCGCGCGGGCGCGGTAGCGTTCGCGTGCGGCCCAGGCCGCCTGCAGCTGCTGCTGGGCCAGGCACAGGCGCTGCGGAAGGTCCGGATGACCGGGGAGCAGTTGCTCGTCGCCGGCACGGGCGACATAGTCCATCAGCCCGGCCTGCAGGGCGCCGTCGAGATCGTCTGCCTGGACCCGGGCGAACAGCTGCGCGGGGTTGGGTCGGGATGCCATGGCGTCAGCGGTTCTGGAACGCCGGCGGACGGCGCTGCAGGAACGCGCTGGTGCCTTCGCGCATGTCCTCGGTGGCAAACAGCAGGCCGAACTGCGCGCTTTCATACTCCAACCCGGCTTCCAGGCTGCATTCGCCGCCCACGTGCACCGCATCGAGCAGCCCACGCAGGGCCAGCGGCGCCGAGCGTGCCAGCTGTCGGGCAATGTCCTGCACGCGGTTGTCCAGCGCGTCGGCGGGCACGACTTCGTTGACGATGCCCAGTTCCAGCGCACGCGCGGCGTCGATCGGCGCCCCCAGCAGGCACAGCTCCAGGGTGGCGGCGCGGCCGCACAGGCGCAGCAGGCGCTGGCTGCCGCCGAAGCCGGGGATCAGGCCGAGGTTGATTTCCGGTTGGCCGACCTTGGCGGTATCGGCGGCGATGCGCAGGTGGCAGGCCATCGCCAGTTCCAGGCCGCCGCCCAGCGCAAACCCGTTCACGCGCGCGATGACCGGCTTGGGCATCCGCTCGATCTGGCGCATCAGGGCCTGGCCCAGCAGTGAGAAATCACGTCCCTGAACGGCGCTGAGGGTGTTCATCTCGGCGATGTCCGCCCCGGCCACGAAGGCCTTCGGGCCGGCCCCGGTCAACACCACCACGCGCACCTGTGGATCGGCAGCGGCCTCGCCGAAGGCGTCGGCCAGGGCCTGCAGGGTGGCGGCGTTGAGGGCGTTGAGCTTGTCCGGGCGCTGGACGGTCACGGTGCGGATGGCGCCGTCGTCGGTGACAGCGATCAGGGCATCGGCCACGGGGAAACTCCTGGAACGTTAAAAAAAAGTGATATTGAACTCTGCAAACGCAGACGGGTCATAGCCTGCATCGTGAGTGGCGGTTACACGTTGCGCCCGTTATCCTAACCCGTCGCCTCAGGGCGGCGCAGAACGTCCCTGAGTTACCACCCCTGGAGAACTGTTTGATGAAGTTGCGTTCTATCGCGGTCGCCGTCGCGGCCCTGGCCCTGACGGGCAATGCCTTCGCCCAGGACGTCTCGTCCGAAAAGGGCAAGCTGAGCTACTACTTCGGTTACGACTACGGCAACAACCTGGCGGAGCTGACCGGTCGTGGTGAGCAGCTGGACATCAACTCGGTGGTGAAGGGCCTGCAGGATGCCTACGCCAAGAAGCAGCCGGCGATCACCGCCGAGCAGCTGAAGCCGGCCGTTGAAGCGTTCCAGAAGCGCGAGCAGGGCCGTGCCCAGGCTGCCAAGGCCGAGTACGAAAAGGCGGCTGCCGAAAACAAGACCAAGAGCGATCAGTTCATCGCGGCGAACAAGGCCAAGGCCGGCGTGCAGTCCCTGCCGAGCGGCGTCCAGTACCGCGTGATCGAAGCCGGCAAGGGTGCCAAGCCGACCCAGGCCAGCACCGTGCAGCTGGAAGTGGCCGGTCCGTTCCCGTACGGCCAGCGCCCGACCGAAGCCCGCCCGGCCCAGCAGATCCCGTCGATCAAGGTCAGCGAAGTCGAAATGAAGGCCATGCGCGAGACCCTGCTGCAGATGCCGGCCGGTTCGAAGTGGGAAGTCACCCTGCCGCCGGACCAGGCCTACGGTGCCGACCCGCGCACCCCGTTCCCGCCGAACGTGGCTGTGCAGTTCGAGATCAAGCTGGTCAGCGTCAAGTAAATCAAAGCAGCAGACGAAACGCGCCGGTGATTCCACCGGCGCGTTTCTGTTTGCGCAGTGCGCTGCGTGCCGCATCATCGCGCGCAAATTCAGCCCGATCGCGCTACTGTTGCCGGGTGCAAACAATGGAAGAATCGGCGCGTGTTGTCGCAAGTCCCTGCATCGGAGTGTGCACGCTGGATCCGCACCGGCAATGCACCGGCTGCGCGCGGCATATCGATGAGATCGCGCGGTGGTCGTCGATGAGCAACGAGGAACGCAGTCGCATCCTGCATCGCGTGCAGCCCCTGCGCCAGCAACTGCAGCAGTCGCTGCGCGGTTCGCTGGCCGACCACGAACGGCTGATGCGCGCGCTGCACCCGCTGGCCGAGCCGCCGGTCGGCGACGGCTGGAACCGCAGCGAGCTGATCGACCTGCTGCCGCCCGGGCCGCCAGTGGAAGCGGCAGTGCTGGCCGGCATCGTGCCGCGTGCCAACGGCGCGCAGGTGATCCTCACCCGTCGCACCGAAACCCTGCGCACGCACGGGGGCCAGGTCGGATTCCCCGGCGGCCGCACCGAGCCTGACGACCGCGACGCGCTGGCGGCCGCACTGCGCGAGAGCCAGGAAGAAATCGCACTGGCGCCCGGCCAGGTGCAGGCGCTGGGGTATCTCGATCCTTTCGTGACGATCACCGGCTACCGGGTCACGCCGGTGGTGGCGGTGGTCGATCCGGATTTCGTGCCGGTGCCGCAGCCCAGTGAGGTGGCCGAGGTGTTCGAGGTGCCACTGGATTATCTGATGGCGCCCGACAGCCTGCGCCAGGTCGAAATCACGCATCGCGGCCGGGTTCGACACGTCCTGGAGTATGGCTGGCCGGGCCAGCGCATCTGGGGCGCGACCGCCGCCATTCTCTACAACCTGCGTCGCCGCCTGGAGCAAGTGCAATGAAGCCGATCGATCCGCCGTGGACCACCCTGGTCGATGTCGCCACCCTGGCCGCCACGCTGGGTGACGGCGTGCGCGTGGTCGATGCGCGCGCCACCGCCAGCACTGCCGTGCGCGTGGTGGATGCGCGTGCTTCGCTGGCCGACCCGCAGGCGGGAAGCAGCCAGTATCTGGCCGGCCATATCCCGGGTGCGGTGCATGCCGATCTGAATCGTGATTTGTCCGATCTGTCGCGCGTCGGCCACGGTCGCCATCCACTGCCGGACAGCGATGCCTTCGCCGCGAAGCTCGGCCAGTGGGGTATCGGTCCTGACACCCAGGTGGTGGTCTACGACGGCAGCGATGGCAGCATGGCCGCCGCGCGCCTGTGGTGGCTGCTGCGCCTGATCGGGCACACCCGGGTGGCCGTGCTCGATGGCGGCATGGCCGCCTGGCAGGCCGCCGGTCACGCGCTGGCGAGCGGGCCGGCTGAAGTGACGGCGTTACCTGCCTACCCGGGCCGTTTCGACACCACCCAGGTCGCCAACGCCGATGAAATCAGTGCACGGCTGAAGCACGCGCCGGGCTGGCTGGTCGACGCCCGCGCGGGCGAACGCTTCCGCGGCGAAGTCGAGCCGCTGGACCCGGTCGCCGGCCATGTACCCGGCGCGGTCAACCGTCCGTTTGCGTTGAACGTCGCCGACGGCCGCCTGCGCGACCCACAGGCGCTGCGCGCCGAACTGCAGGGCGTGATCGGCAATCGCGATCCGCAGCAGGTGGTGCTGATGTGTGGCTCGGGCGTGACCGCCTGCCACCTGCTGCTGGCGATGGAAACGGCCGGCCTGTCCGGCGCACGCATCTATGCCGATTCCTGGAGCGGCTGGGTGAGCGACAGCAGCCGCCCGGTGGCGACCGGCGCCTGAGCCGCGCGGGGTCGGATCCGTTTTCCAACGGAGAACGGTTCTGACCCCATCAACCGAAAATCGGGTCAGAGCCCGTTGCGTAGCAACGGGATCCGACCCCGTGTCGATTCGAAGGATCGCGGAGAACTGTCGAAGGCGGGGTGGGGCCGGTTGCGGGGGCGTGAGCCGCATGGATGCAGCGACCGAGCTTACATGGGTGAGGGCGCTTTGCTTGCGAAGCACTGCTTCGCAAGCGCCCGAACGCCCAGCCGCCAGCGGCTGGGCCGGGCCCCGGAGGGGGACTTGCAGCGGCCCCCGCAACCGGAGCCACCCCGCCATCCCTCGGAATGCCAGCTCTTGACGTTGACGTTGCTTCTGCGGGTGCAGGGCGCAGCCCTGCCACTTACCCAACCGGCTGCAGCGGCACCTTCGCCAGCACCCGCGCCCACGGGAACAGCGGCCCCGGGTCGCGCTTGCGCGCCACCGTCAGTGCCGCATCATCGCTGGCCGGCACCTGCTCCAGGTCCAGCTGGTCATGCCCGGCAATCCGCTGCAGCGACGGATAGCGCACCACCAGCGCCTGCAGCAGCCGCTCCAGCGCTTCCAGCTGCGCCTCGGTGTAGGCCTCGTCCATCGCCTGGTGACGGCTGTCGAACCAGTGCGGGTAGCGCCCGGTATTGACCAGCTCGATGCCCAGCGTATGCGCGTTCATGCCGCGCACGTGGTGGGCCACGCGTTCGGGCGCAACGTACTGCACCACGCTGCCATCGCGGTCGATGTAGAAGTGCCCGCTGTTGCCGGCACCGCTGTCATACAGCACGCGCTCGCCGTACTCGCGGGCGGTCGCCAGATCGGGCAGCTCGGTGCAGTGGATCACCACCATCTCCAGCGTGGCCGGATCGCGCAGCGGCAGTCGGTCGTGGTAGGGCAGGGGCTGCAGCTGCAGGCCGGGCAGGAGCGGGTTGGGCATCCGGCGATGCTAGCATTGCGGCATGAACCTGCCTTCTCTTTCCTGGTTGGCGCGCGCCCACGGAGCGCGCGCATGAGCCGCGGTCACTGCATCCTGTCCCATGGCTTCGAGAGCGGTCCGGAGGCAACCAAGGTCACCGCGCTGGCCGAGGTGGCGCAACGCCTGGGCTGGACCCACGAGCGCCCCGACTACACCGACCTGGACGCGATGAGCGAGGTCAGCCGGGTGGGCGACGTGCCGACCCGCCTGCGCCGCCTGGTTGAACGCGCCGCCATCGCTGCCCGGCAGGGGCCGGTGGTGCTGGCCGGCTCCAGCCTGGGCGCCTACATCTCCGCCATCGCCTCGTTGCAGGTACCGGTCGCCGGCCTGTTCCTGATGGTGCCGCCGACCACGATGGGCCCGATGCCGGCGCTGGACGCTGCCGCCGTGCCGACCACCGTGGTCCAGGCCTGGCATGACGATGTGGTCCCGGCCGCCGGAGTGATCGCCTGGGCGCAGGCGCGTTCGGCGCAGCTGCTGCTGGTCGACGATGGGCACCGCCTCGAGCGCCACGTGGAGGCCTCCGCGCAGGCCTTCGAGCGCCTGCTGCGGCAACTGTGAAGCCCGGGCGCACGGCGCGCCCGCCCGCATTGACTACAATGGCAGCCCCGCCGCCCCCGGCGCGGGCCTGCCGGCCGTGCCTACGGCCCTCCTTTCCGACCGGCCCGGCCCCTGTGCCGCGCCCGACCACCTGCGAACCGATCCCGTGAAATTCTTCGTCTCCTGCGCCAAGGGCCTGGAATACCTGCTTGCCGATGAACTGTCGGCCCTGGGCCTTGGCAAGGCCACCGCCACCATTGCCGGCGTCAACGCCGAGGGCGAACTGGCGCAGGCGCTGCGGATCGTGATGTGGTCGCGCCTGGCCAGCCGCGTGCTGTGGCCGATCGACGAGTTCGAGTGCCCGGACGAGCAGGCCCTGTATGACGGCGTGCGCGCGCTGCCGTGGCACGAGCACATCACGCCGGAGATGACCCTGGCGGTGGACGCGCATGTGTCCGGCGACAAGATCACCCACGCGCGCTTTGCCGCGCAGCGGATCAAGGATGCCATCGTCGACCGCATGCGCGATGAAGGCCTGGAGCGGCCCTCGGTCAACACCGACCTGCCCGACGTGCGCGTCAACCTCTCGCTGCGCAAGGGCCGCGCCTCGCTGTCGATCGACCTCGGTGGCGGCCCGCTGCATCGCCGGGGCTGGCGCGGTGCCGCCCACGAGGCGCCGCTGAAGGAAAACCTGGCCGCTGCGCTGCTGCTGCGCGCGCAATGGCCGCGCCTGCATGCCGCCGGTGGTGGCCTGCTGGACCCGATGTGTGGCAGCGGCACGCTGCTGATCGAAGGCGCACTGATGGCCGCCGATGTTGCCCCTGGCCTGATGCGCCATGGCAGCTTGCCGCCCAGCCGCTGGCTGGGCTTCGACAAGGCGGCCTGGAAGTCCATCCAGAGCGAAGCACGTGAGCGTGAAGCGGCCGGCCTGGCCGCGCTGAAGCCGGTCATCCACGGCAGCGACATCGACCCGGCCGCGATCCAGGCGGCCCGTGAGAATGCAGAGGTCGCCGGCGTCGCCCACGCGATCCGCTTCACCCGCGCCGATGTCGCCGACCTGGCCGCGCCGGAACAGGAGATCGGTGCGGTGGTCTGCAACCCACCGTACGACGAGCGCCTGGCCGCCGATCCGGCGTTGTACCGCGCACTGGGCAATGCCTTGCAGAAAGCGGTGCCGCAGTGGCGCGCCAGCCTGCTGTGTGGCAACGACGAACTGGCCTTTGCGACCGGCCTGCGCGCCAGCAAGAAGTACCAGATGTTCAACGGTGCGCTGGAATGCGCGCTGATTGTCTGCGATCCGATTGCCGTGCCGGGCCGTGATCCGGCCCAGCCGCGCGAGCTGAGCGAAGGCGCGCAGATGGTGGCCAACCGGCTGCGCAAGAACCTGAAGAAGTTCAAGAGCTGGCGTGCCCGCGAGGACATCACCTGCTTCCGCGCCTACGACGCCGACCTGCCGGAGTACGCGGCGGCCATCGATGTCTACGAGGAAGACGGGGGCAGGCGCCGCACCTTCCTGCATGTGCAGGAATACGCGGCACCGGCGGCGATTCCCGAGAACGACGTGCGCCGCCGCCGCAACGAGTTGCTGGCCGCTGCGCGCGAAGTGTTCGGCGTGCCGCCGGAGCAGGTCTCGATGAAGTCGCGCGAGCGCGGCAAGGGCGGCAGCAAGTACGGCCGCTTCGAGCAGCGCGACGAATTCATCGTGGTGCGCGAAAACAACGCGCTGCTGCAGGTGAACCTGTTCGACTACCTGGATACCGGCCTGTTCCTCGACCACCGCCCGCTGCGCCGGATGATGGCCGAGCAGGTGCGTGGCAAGCGTTTCCTCAACCTGTTCTGCTACACCGGCGTGGCCAGCGTGCAGGCCGCCGTGGCCGGTGCCGCCAGCACCACCAGCGTCGACCTGTCGGCGACCTACCTGCAGTGGTGCTACGACAACCTGGCGCTGAACGGGCAGGGCGGCAACCAGCACCTGCTGGTGCAGGCCGATGCGATGGCCTGGCTGGAGGGCGACCGTGGCCAGTACGACGTGATCTTCTGTGATCCGCCGACCTTCTCCAACTCCGCCCGCGCCGACGATTTCGACGTGCAGCGCGAACAGGTGAAGCTGCTGCGGGCGGCCGTGGCGCGGCTGGCACCGGGTGGCGTGCTGTACTTCTCCAACAACTTCCGCCGCTTCAAGCTGGAAGAAAATGCGATCGCCGAATTCGCCCAGTGCCGCGAGATCACCGCACGCACCCTCGGCCCGGATTTCGAACGCAACGCGCGCATCCACCGCGCGTGGGAACTGAAGCGGTTGGGGTAACGCGACGCCCGGGGTCCGAGCCCTTGCGCTGCACGCAAGGGATCCGACCCTGGTGGCTCTGCTACAGCACCGCCACCAGCAGCCCGGCCACCGGCAGCACGATCGCCAGCGGCGCGATCCAGTTCGGCCGGTACGGGTACAGCCCGAACGACAGCGCCACGCCGCCCAGTGTCATCGTGCCCAGCCACAGCACCGGGCCCATCGCCCAGCCGTGGTCGGCCACGCACACCGCGAACGCCGCCGTCAGCAGCGTCCAGCCCAGCAGCCGCCATTGCGTGCGCCGTGCCAGCGTGGCCGCGGCCTTGCCGTGCAGGTCGTGCTGGTGCCTTTCCATCGCCAGCGACAGGGCGGTGAACGCCGAGAACGACAGGGTCAGCGCCAGCAGCATCATGCGCGGGCTCCCGCTTCCGTCGCGTCCACGGGTGCCTTCGACACAGCGGCGGTGGCCGCGCGCTTCTTCTTCTCGGCCGCACTCAACGGTGGCGTCCAGCGCTGCATGCGCCAGCCACACAGGGCCAGCATCGCGCCGAACGCGAGCATCGACAGATCAACGCCGGCCAGTGCCCAGTCGCCGTTGCGCAGGGTCACGCCGAGGTGGGCGTGCGTGGTCATTGCATTGATGACCGGCACCAGCGCGAATGCGGCCGCACCCAGGTACAGCTGCCAGGCCCACATCATCCGCTTCGGCCAGAGGAAGGCGGCCAGCAGCGCGCCGCCCCAGGCGCAGAAGAACACGTTGGCCTCCGCGCTGGAGCGTTCGGCAATGTCCAGCGGCAGCAGGCGATTGCCCCAGAAATAGGCCGCGAACGCGATCGGCAGGCCCGCCACGGTGCCGATGTTCAGCGCATCGACCAGGCGCAGGCCAAAGCCGGTGCGTCCACTCTTGGCGTGCTTCGGCCGTTCCTTCACCGCCCACAGCACCACGCCACTGGCCACCATCAGGCAGCCGACCAGGCCGGACAGGAAGAACAGGGCACGCAGGCCCCAATCGGCGAAGCGCGCCAGGTGCAGGCCGTACAGCACGCCGCGGGTCGCCGTGGCACCGCCGGAAGGCGGCGTTTCCGCCAGCAGCGTGCCGTTGACCATGTCGTAGCGCACGGCCGGGGTATCGGTGGACAGGCGCTTGCCGTCGCGTTGGCGGATGTCGATCACCGCATTGGCCGCCCCCGGGTTGGACACGGTGAAGCCGGCCACTTCCACGCCACGCCAGTGCGCACGTGCGCTGTCCAGCAACTGTGCGATCGGCAGCGGCGCGGCGCGTCCTTCGGCCGGTGCAGTCACCTCCGGCATGCCACCGAAGGCCTCGCTGAAGAACGCGTCCTCGTCCTGCGGGTAGGCCACCTTCACCCCCCACGGCAGGTACATGACCATCAGGGTGACGATGCCGGTATAGGTGATCATGGCGTGGTAAGGCAGCGCCATCACCGCACTGACGTTGTGGAAATCCAGCCAGGAACGCAGGCCCTTGTCCTTGCGGAAGGTGAAGAAGTCCTTGAAGATTTTCTTGTGGGTGATGACGCCGGTGATGATCGCCACCAGCATGAACATCGCGCAGAAGCCGACCAGGTAGCGCGCCCACAGCACGGGGATGTAGTGCAGGTCGAAGTGCAGGCGGTAGAAGAAGTCACCGCCGCGGGTTTCGCGGGCTTTCAGCGCCTGGCCACTGTTCGGGTCCAGCGTGGCTTCGCCGAAACCACCGCGACGGCCACGACTGGGGTCGGCCTGCTCCGGCGGCAGCCGCCAGAACATCTGCATGGCCGGGTTGCGCGGCTGCGGCAGGGTAACGAACCAGTTCCCGGCCTGGGCCGCGTTGACCTGCAGGTAGTCGACGGCGCGCTGCGCGGCGACGTCGATGCTGACGTTGCTGGAGGGCAGCTCCGGGCGCATCCAGCGGCTGATTTCCTCGCGGTAGTAACTGGCGGTGCCGGCCATGAAGATCAGCAGCAGCAACCAGCCGACCAGCAGGCCGGTCCAGGTGTGCAGCCAGGCCATCGATTGGCGGAATCCGTTCTTCATGCCCAGGCCCCCAGCAGCCGGGCGACGGCCGCCATCAGCAACGCCGGCGCCAGGATGCCGGCCCAGGCGCGCAGCGCGCTGCGGGTGGCAAACGCCCACAGCGCCGCGCAGGCGGCCACCAGGATGGCCAGCAGCATGCCGGTCAGCACGGCCTGGCCGCGGGGGCCGGGCAGTGCCACCGCGCAGAACACGCTGGTGGCCGAAGCCAGTGCGTAACCGCCGAAGATCGCGGCCAGCGAGCGTGACAGCACGCCCCAGCGGGGATTGGAGAACAAGGGGCGGGCGGTTGCGGGCGAGCGGTCCACGGCGTTCCTGAAGATGGAAGGGAGGAGGGAACGCGTCCGCGGCCCCCGTGCGCCCCTGCGCATGTTGCCGAGCGAGGTTCCGTCAACGAAGCACTGCCCGCGCCGGCGGGCAGTCTGGGCGGGAGGCAGGCGGGCAAGGGACGCGTCTTCCGCACCCGTCGCCCAAGCGCACGACCCATCAGGAAATGATAGGCATTCGCATTTCTTGAATCAAGCATGACGCCGCCAGTGGGCGGTGGTGGCTAGAACCTGAAGACGACGGTTGCCGCATGCAGCAGCAGGCCGATCAGACCGCCGACCAGGGTGCCATTGAAGCGGATGAACTGCAGGTCGCGACCCACGCTCAGTTCCAGCTGCTCGACCAGATGGCGCTCGTCCCAGCCCTTCACGGTCTGCGCGATATGCGTGGTCACTCCTTCGCGCAGGCGGCCGGTCAAGCGCTGCGCCCCTTCCAGCAGGTGCTGGTTCAGCGCCTCGCGCAGCGCCGGGTCGGCCTGCAGGCTGCTGCCCAGCGACGCCAGGCTGCGCTGCAGGTGACCGACCAGCGCCGAGTCTTCGCGCTGCAGGTCGGCGCGCAGGCTGGCGTGGATCCGTGCCCACAACCCATGCACGTAGTCCTGCAGGGCGGGGTGGTCGATCATGTCCTGCTTGAGCTGTTCGATGCGTTCGGCCAGCGCCGGGTCCGCGCGCAGGCGCTGTACGTAATTCTGCAGCCAGGCCTCGTAGTCCTGGCGCAGCGGATGCTGCGGCTCGGCCAGCACCTGCTGCAGTTCCTCCAGCACCGCGCGTGCCAGGCGCTCGGCCAGGCTGTCGCCGATCTCGTCGATCGGCTTGACCCAGTTCACCGTGCTCGACAGGGTTGGCCATTCGCGCTGGATGTAGCCCACGATCAGCTGCGAGGCGCGCTCTTTCACCTGCGGTTGTTCCAGCCAACGGCCGAGCCGCTGCAGGCCCTCGTCCAGCACCCGCTGGTGGCGTCCGTCGGCGGTCAGCAGCGCCAGCAGTTCACCGGCGGTGGCCGCGGCATTCCACTGCCGCAGCTGCTGCACCACGAAGGCATGCAACTGGCGGCGCACCGCGGTTTCATCGAAGAAATCCAGTGCTTGCAGGGCCCAGCCGCGGGCCATGTCGGCCAGCATCCGTGAGCGCGCCGGATCGGCCAGCCAACTGCCGAGGCGGCTGGCCGGGTCGAACACCTGCAGCTTGGCCAGCAGCACGCCCGGCTCCAGGAACTGGTCGCGCACGAACAGCGCCAGGCTGTCGCCGATGCGCTCCTTGCTGCGCGGGATGATCGCGGTGTGCGGAATCGGCAGGCCCATCGGCCGCCGGAACAGCGCGACGACCGCGAACCAGTCGGCCAATGCGCCCACGGCTGCCGCTTCGCAGAAGGCCGAGACCCAGGCCCAGATGCCGCGCTCGCCCTGCCAGTGGCTGACCGCGAAACCTGCCAGCATCAACAGCAGCAGGCCCAGTGCGAGGGCTTTCAGGCGCCGCAGCTGGGCGCGGCGCGGATCGTGGACAGGCGTCATGCCGGAAGTCTAACCGGCACGGCATGAGCATCTGGTAGTGCCGGCCGCTGGCCGGCATCTTCAGTTCACCCGATACCTTCATGGGGTTGCCGGCCAGCGGCCGGCACTACCTGCTTGCGCAGCGCGGCCAGCTGCGCGCGCAGGGTATCGTTCTCGCGGGTCAGCGCGACCACGCGACGGCGCAGTGCCGCTGCATCCTCGCCCAGCAGCTCCAGCGCCGACAGGACCTCGGCGTCGCGGCTGGCGATCTCGTCCTCGCTGGGCTCTTCGACATCCATCTCGGCCGCGTCCGGCTTCGGTGCGCGCGGCTTGCGCTTGGATTCACGCACGCGCTTGGCAGCCTGCTTCAACTCGTCCTTGCCACCGGCCGCGGCCGCGCGCTGCTCGTCCTCGGGCAGGTCGGCCACGGCGGCGGCGGCGCTGATCGAGATCACGCCGGCCTTCACCGCTTCGACCACTTCGGGCGCGGCCTGGGCGTGGATGCGCTCGATCATGCCGACCTGGCTGGTGCTCAGCTTGGCCTCGCGGGCCAGCTCGGCGCGGCTGATCTTCGGTGCCGGCTCCCACGGCGGGCTGTCTTCGCCCTCGTCGGCAACGTCAGCGGTGCCATCGCTCTCGCGCTGCAGCTTCGCCTGCTCGACCTGCTTGCGGGCGGCCAGGATGTCGCGCTTGCGCAGCGCCAGCACGCCGCGCTGGAAGTCGGACACGCTGCGCCGGCCCAGGTGCTGCTCGATCATCCACAGATGCACGTCTTCCATGCTCTGGAAGCGGGTGTTCTGCACGGTGTTGAAGGGCAGGCCATGCTTCTGGCAGATGCCGAAACGGTTGTGGCCGTCGACCAGTACGTTGCCCCACAGCACCAGTGCGTCACGGCAGCCTTCGGCCAGGATGCTGCGCTCCAGCGCGTCATGTTCGTCCGCGGTCAGCGGGTCGATGTAGGCCTTGAGTTCTTCTTTGACGACGATATCCATGGGCACGGCAGCGAGCAGGAGCGGAACCGCCCATTGTACCTGCTCGCCACCGCCGGCCCGGCTCAGGCAGTGGCCCGGATCATCTCGCCCAGGGTGCCGGTGATCTGGTCGATCTGCGCCTTGTCCACGATCAGCGGCGGCGACAGCGCGATGATGTCGCCGGTGCAGCGCACCAGCAGCCGGCCGTCGTGGAAGCAGCGCCGGTAGACCTCGTAGCCCCGGCTGCCGGGCGCATCGCGGCGCGGCGCCAGCTCGACCGCGCCGACCAGGCCGAAGTTGCGGATGTCGATCACGTTGGGCAGGCCCTGCAGCGCATGCAGCCGTTGCTGCCAGTACTCGCCCAGCTCGATGGCGCGCTCGAACAGGCGTTCCTCGGCGTAGACGTCCAGTGTCGCCAGCGCCGCGGCGCAGGCCAGCGGGTGCCCGGACCAGGTGTAGCCGTGGAACAGCTCGATGGCTTGCGGCGGCGCCTGCATCAGCCCGGCATGCACCGCATCGGCCACCAGGACGCCGCCCAGTGGCACAGCGCCATTGCTGACCGCCTTGGCGAACGTCAGCAGGTCCGGGGTGACCCCGAAACGCTGCGCGGCGAAGGGCATGCCGACACGGCCGAAACCGGTGATGACCTCGTCGAACACCAGCAGGATGCCGTGCTGGTCGCACAGCTCGCGCAGGCGTTGCAGGTAGCCGGGCGCGGGCAGGATCACCCCGGCCGAACCGGCAATGGGTTCGACGAACACTGCGGCGATGGTGGAGGCGTCATGCAGTGCGATCAGTCGTTCCAGGTCGTCGGCCAGCTCCGCGCCCTGGCGTGGCAGGCCCTTGCTGAAGGCATTGCGCTGCAGATCCAGGGTGTGCCGCAGGTAGTCCACACCGCCCAGTTGCAGGGCGAACGACCTGCGGTTGTTGGGCAGCCCGCCCAGCGCCATGCCGCCGAAGCCGACGCCGTGGTAGGCCTTCTCGCGGCTGATGAAACGGGTGCGCTGGCCTTCGCCACGCTGGCGATGGTAAGCCAGCACGATCTTCATCGCGGTATCCACCGCCTCGGAGCCGGAGCTGGTGAAGAACACATGGTTGAGCGGCCCCGGCGCCAGCGCGGCCAACCGCTGCGCCAGTGCGAACGCGGGCGGCGAGCCCATCTGGAACGCGGGTGAGTAGTCCAGCGTGCGCGCCTGCTCGACGATGGCCTCGACGATGCGCGGGCGGGCATGGCCGGCATTGCAGCACCACAGGCCGGCGGTGCCGTCGAGGATCTGGCGGCCGTCGACATCCTCGTAGTGCATGCCCTCGGCACGTACCAGCACACGTGGGGCGGCCTTGTACTGGCGGTTGGCGGTGAACGGCATCCAGTACGCCTCCAGTGATTCCGGGCGCTGGGTAGCCAGGTCGTGCAGGTCGCTCGCGGGATGCTTCATGCCGGCTCCGTCGGGTCCGATGGGGTGAATGTAGCGCAGCCACGTCACGGTGGAGTCGCGGCCACGCCGGTATAACCGCGGCGACTGTTCCGAGGAGCCCGACATGGCCGACTTTCCCGACCGCAGCCACTGGCAGGTGCTGTCGCAGCAGCTTTCGATGCCCGGGCAGGCCTTCATCGATGGCCGCTACACCGACGCCGCCAGCGGCGCCCGCTTCGACTGCATCAGCCCGATCGATGGCCGCGTACTGGGAGCGGTTGCCGACTGCGATGCGCAGGACGTGGAGCGTGCGGTGCTGGCGGCGCGGCGTGCCTTCGAGGCCGGCCACTGGTCGCAGGCCAGCCCGGCCCACCGCAAGCGGGTGCTGCTGGCCTTGGCGGCCCTGGTGGAGAAACACGCGGACGCGCTGGCGCTGCTGGAAACCCTGGACATGGGCAAGCCGGTGCGCGACGCGCGCCGCATCGATCTGCCCGCTGTGGTGCGCTGCCTGGGCTGGACCGCCGAAGCGGTGGACAAGCTGTACGGCGAAATCGCACCCACCGGCCTGCATGAGCTGGGGCTGGTCACGCGCGAGCCTGCCGGCGTGGTGGCGGCGATCGTGCCGTGGAATTTCCCGCTGCTGATGGCCTGCTGGAAGATCGCACCGGCGCTGGCCATGGGCAATTCGGTGGTGCTCAAGCCTTCGGAGCGGTCGCCCCTGACAGCGCTGCGGTTGGCTGCGCTGGCCGCCGAGGCGGGCCTGCCGGACGGGGTGCTGAACGTGCTGCCCGGCCAGGGCGCGCGGGTCGGCGAGCCGCTGGCCCTGCACATGGACGTGGACGTGCTGGCCTTCACCGGTTCCACAGCCACGGGCGCGAAGCTGCTGCAGTATTCAGGGCGATCCAACCTCAAGCGGGTCTGGCTGGAGTGCGGTGGCAAGAGCCCGCACGTGGTGTTCGCCGACGCTCCCGATCTGGACGCCGCCGCCAAGTCGGTGGCCCAGGGCATCTTCTTCAACCAGGGCGAAGTCTGCACCGCCGGCTCGCGGCTGCTGGTACAGCGCTCGATCCGCGAGGATTTCGTGCACCAGGTGGTTGCCTACGGCCAGCGCATGCAGCCCCGCCATCCACTGGACGCTGATGCACCGATGGGGGCGCTGGTCGACGCCGCGCACGTGGACAAGGTGCTGGCCGATATCGCGCGCGCCGAAGGCGAGGGCGCTCGCCTGCTGCTGGGCGGCCGTCGGGCCGACGTGGAAGCCGGAGGCTGCTATGTGCAGCCCACGGTGTTCGACCGGGTGCGTCCGGACCACGCGTTGGCACGCGAGGAGGTGTTCGGGCCGGTGCTGGCCGTACTGGGCTTCGAGGATGAGGCTGAAGCCGTGCGCGTGGCCAACGACAGCCGCTACGGCCTGGCGGCGGGCCTGTGGACGCGGGACCTGGGCCGTGCCCACCGCGTCGCGCGCCAGCTGCGTGCCGGCAGCGTGTGGGTGAACGGCTGGGATGGTGGTGACATGACCGCCCCGTTCGGTGGCTACAAGCAGTCCGGTAATGGGCGCGACAAATCCCTGCATGCGTTCGACAAGTACAGCGAGATCAAGGCCACCTGGATCCAGTTGTAACGACGCCTGGCATTGCGCTCACCTGCAGGGCGGAGACCTGCTCGACGCTACGGAGGATGGCGCCTGGTCCCCTTGCTGGCATCGGTGTCGGCTGAAACCATCGTCCCGTGCGGCCGCCAGCCCGTGGCAGAATCGGGCGATCCGCCGTTACCCGTGTTGCCGATGTCGACGATCACCGCTGCCGCACCGCCCGTGAATTCTCCCAGTCGTGTCCTGCTGGCCAGCCTGATCGGCACCACCATCGAGTTCTTCGATTTCTACATCTACGCCACGGCGGCCGTGCTGGTGTTCCCGCACCTGTTCTTCCCGGACAGCAGCGAGCAGGCGGCCCTGCTGCAGTCACTGGCGACCTTCGCCGTGGCGTTCATCGCGCGCCCGGTCGGCTCTGCGGTGTTCGGCCATTTCGGTGACCGCATCGGCCGCAAGGCGACGCTGGTCGCGGCGTTGCTGACCATGGGCCTGTCCACGGTGCTGATCGGCCTGCTGCCGACGCACGCACAGATCGGCCTGTGGGCGCCGGCGCTGCTGGCGCTGTGCCGCTTCGGCCAGGGCCTGGGGCTGGGCGGCGAGTGGGGTGGGGCGGTGCTGCTGGCCACCGAGAACGCGCCGCCGGGCAAGCGTGCCTGGTACGGCATGTTCCCGCAGCTGGGCGCGCCGATCGGCTTCCTGTTGTCGGCGGGCATTTTCCTGGTGCTTGGCCGCTGCCTGAGCCAGGATGATTTCCTGCAGTGGGGCTGGCGTATCCCGTTCGTCGCCAGCGCGCTGCTGGTCGGCCTGGGTCTGTGGGTGCGCCTGAACATCCATGAGACGCCCGACTTCAAGCAGGCACTGGAGCGCAAGGCGCCAGTGCGGCTGCCGATGTGGACCGTGCTGCGTGACCATCCGGTGCCGATGCTGCTGGGCACGCTGGGGGCGTTCGCCACCTTCGTGCTGTTCTACCTGATGACGGTGTTCAGCCTTGGCCACGGCACCGCGGTGCTGGGCTACAGCCGCGAGCAGTTCCTGCTGATGCAGATGGCCGGCATGGTGTTCTTCGCACTGGGCATCCCATTGTCGGCACGCTATGGCGACCGCTGGGGCACGCGTCGCACCATGATCGTCGCCAGCGTGCTGATCATCGGCTTCGGCGTACTGTTCGCGCCGTTGTTCCAGCCGCACAGCCCGTGGCTGGTCACCGCGTTCCTGTGCCTGGGCCTGTTTCTGATGGGCCTGACCTACGGCCCCTGCGGCACCTTCCTGGCCGAGATCTACCCGGTGGAAGTGCGCTACACCGGCGCGTCGCTGTCATTCAACCTGGCCGGCATCCTCGGCGCGGCGCCGGCGCCCTATCTGGCCACCTGGCTGGCCGAGCGTTTCGGCCTGGTCGCGGTCGGCTACTACCTGTGCCTCACTGCGGTGGCCACGCTGTGCGCGCTGGTGGCCCTGCACCGGCGCGCGCTGCGGCTCAGCCAAAGAAGCGCTTGAGCGTGCGCCCCAGCCAGCCACCGCCCTGGTGTTCGCGGGCGAACTGGTTCAGGTGTGCCTTGACCTGTTCGGCATACGCCTGGTCGTCGCCACGGATGTGGTTGAACAGCCAGCGCGAGAGCATGGTGCGCAGCTCGTCGCTGATGTCCTCGCCGGCCTGGAAGCGCATGCGGTACTCCGATACCCGCTTGATGAAGACCTCGTGCACGCGCTTGTGCGCGGCACAGAACGGATAGCCCGCTTCCTCCATCAGTTCTTCCTCGAACGCGAAGTGCGACATGGTGTAGTCCACCACTTCGTCGATCACTTCGCCCACTGCCGCACGCTGCATGCTGGCCTGGGCCACGTGCAGGTGGTTGAGCATCTCGATGATGCGGCGGTGTTGTTGGTCGATCACATCGATGCCGATGTTCAGATCGTCCTGCCAGACCAGTAGTGCCATCCCCGGCTCCCCTTCATGCGTATGTCGGGGCTGACTGTAGAGCTGCCGCGGCGGCGCGGCGTTGATCTGGATCAAGGCTGCCCGGTCAGGTCAGCGCGGGCTCGCGCGGGCGCAGCGGGCTGGCCACCGTGGTGCAGCTGACCCGGTTGCGGCCGCCGGCCTTGGCCAGGTACAGCTGGCGGTCGGCTTCGGAGATCAGCCGGTGCAGTGCATCGCGCTGCGGGCGCAGGCAGCACAGGCCGATGCTCACCGTCATGCGCAGGCTGGCGGTGCCGATGTCCACTTCCAGCGCGGCGATGCGCTGGCGCAGTTCCTCGAAGTACAGCAGGGCCTCGTCCTGCTCCATGTCCGGCACCAGCAGGCAGAACTCCTCGCCGCCGAACCGGGCGGTCAGGTCGTGGCTGCGGGCATGCGCGGCCACCGCTCCGGCCACCGCACGCAGCGCGTCATCGCCAGCTTCGTGACCGTAAGTGTCGTTGATGTGCTTGAAGTGGTCGATGTCGATCATTGCCACCGCCACGCACTGGCCATGCAGCTGCAGCTGCGGCAGCTGGCGCTGGCTCTGTTCCAGGAAGCAGCGGCGGTTCGGCAGGCCGGTGAGGAAGTCGCGTGTGGCCAGGTCCTGCAGGGTGCCGATCAGCTCCAGCTGATCCACGTTCTGCGAGACCCGGCAGAAGAACTCCTCGCGCGAGAACGGCTTGCGCAGGAAGTCGTTGGCGCCGTTCTTCAGGAAGCGCGGAATCAGCGAGGCATCGGTATTGCCGGAAATGCCGATCACCGCCACCTTGTCGCGCGAGCGCAGGGTGCGCAGGCGGCGGGTGAACTCCACGCCCTGCATGCCCGGCATTTCCTGGTCGACCACGGCGAGGCGGATCGCAGGATGCGCTTCGATCGCAGCCAGCCCCTCATTGCCATCGGCTGCTTCGTGCACCTCATGGCCATACATGCGCAGCAGGGCGGCGGCATAGCCGCGGGCCGAAGGCGAATCGTCCACCACCAGCGCCGCAATGCGCCGGTTGCGCTCCAGGCGCTGCACCAGCCACACCAGGTAGTCGATGCTGCCCGGCGTGTTCTTCAGCACGTAGTCGATGATCTGCTGCTGCAGTACGCGCTTGCGCAGGTCCTCGTCGTAGACGCTGCTGACCACCACGGTGGGCAGGCCGCGCCTGAGGAAGAACTCGACCACCGCGTCGCGGTCGCCGTCGGCCAGCACCAGCCCGGTCAGTACCAGGAACCAGCCGCGCTCTTCACTGAGCAGGCGGTCGGCCTCGGCCAGGGTGGAGGCGATCACCACCGGCAGCTCCAGGCGCTGCTCGATGGCCTCGCGCAGCATGCCGGTGAAGGCACGGGAGTTTTCGACCAGCAGGATCCGCTGCGGCAGCGGATCGGCCAGGTCGCCATCGACGGCGGCCTGCGGCAGGACGGGCATGATGCGGTGGCTCACGAGGGAGGGACTCGGCACGGATAGCGGCAGTTTCGGGTGTAACTTTAGCGGGGCGCGCCCGATGTGCGTGCAAGAGGCCCGCCGGTCGGATAGACCCCGTAGGTTCACGTGCGTGCTTCAACCGATCCAAGTGAAGTTACGCGCTGTCGGTGACGTCCATCCGCAATAGCAGGCGGGCTCTGGCCATGGAGGGCACTCGGTGCAATCCGTGCGGGCGTATCGCGCGTTGCGGGCAGTTTCCAGTTCCCCACCGCCAATGTCGTGCAGCGGACACGATTATCCAGATCCTTCGCGATTGTGTGCCGCTCTGTATCAACGGAGTCAGTAGACATATAGTGGTTGCCGCACGTCCGACAGATGCAGCGACGTTATGCGGGGTGCGTCGAGGGCGGCCTCCGGCCACCACTGGAGAATAGTTTCATCGTGCTCACCATTTTCTTTGCCGAGGAGGCAACAGTGCGAATAGTTAACGTTGGAGTGGCGTTGGGAGTGTTCGTGGCCGCAGGTCTGCCGATGTCGGCATTGGCCCAATCCGATGATCACGGCATCAGCATGAGTGGGCAGGGCCTGGGCAAGGCATACCCCGCGGCAACCAATCTGAGCCAGGATCCTGCCTGGCTGGTCTACGGATTCCAGCGTGATGGCATTTCCTACTACCAGGTCAACGATCTTGCTGGCCGGGTAGAAATGATCATCGGCAATGCCGACGGTACATTCTGGGCGTTGCCGGCCGGTGAGACGCAGGTGCCGGTATCGCTGCCCAGCCAGCCGCTGCCGGTACCGGCCAAGGCGACCCGTTCGCTCATCTATCGTGGCAACGGCTTCGCACTGGTGCGATACAGCACGGGTTCCCGCGTGCTCTGGGCGATCGAAACGCAGTAACCAACGATCAGCAGGTGACAGCCGTCGCCTGCTGGTCGGCTGTCTGCGGAACGGGCGCGTGCGACCACGTCGTGCGGTACGCAGGGCAGGCCGGGGTCAGGCCTGTGCCTGCTGACCATCCCAGCTGTGGGATGCGATGCTGGTGCCCGACACGGCGCTCTCGGCGGATTCGCGTCGCAGTGGCGCGGCCGATTCCACCAGCACCATGATGATGCGGTTCTGGCGGCAACGCACCGAACCTCCGAATGCCAGCGTACGGCCGGCCAGTCTGTCCCTGACAAGACGTGTGGTGGCGTCGGACAGTGAGCGATGCCGGTCCAGCAACGAGGCAGTCATGACGATCCCGCGCTGGCGCTTCAGGCCAATGCAGCGCGCCCGCACGATCACCTGGCCGGGCTCGCTCTTCAGCAGCAGGGACACGGCGTCAATGAGCGTCCGGTAAGCAGCCAACTGCAGATCCAGGCTGAGCCGACACGGGTCACCGGCCAGGCGGGGCTCGGCCACACGGTGCGTGTTGACCCACGCTGCGCGTACGCCACCGGCCTGCAACGCGACATACAGTCCCAGCTGCTCAAGCGCGGTCGGGTAGACCATGCTGGCCTGCTCGCGGAACAACCGGGAATGGACGTTGGCCGTGTGGGTCAGGCTGTTGGCGATGGCCGAGTGACCGTGGCTGTTGAGCCAGTTGATGACTTCCGACAGCGAAAGATCGATGCCATCGCCCAGTTTGCGCAGGTGGATGGCACGTTCGCGAAGGTCGGATTCACTGGCCATGTGTGAACTGCGCGCGAGGTTGATGGCGTTCTTCTCGCCGACCTCACGGAGTTGATAGCGCCGATGATAATGGCTGATGCGGGAACCGAGCAGCAGCAGTGCCACTCCGGTAATGGCCATGATCTGCTGGGTCGTGAACGCCGAAGCATCGAAGGCTGCGGCATAGGGTTTCGGCGTGGTCAGGCCGATGATCAGATTCAACGCCGGCACGCCGACGGCCGCGCCACGCCAGCCATGCAGGCACGTCAGCGCGATGGCCGGCAAGCCCATCAGCAACTGCAGCGATGTCCTCAGCGCGCTGGCCTCGGAGGGAATCAAGGTCGCGGTTACGCCAAGCAGCGTCATCACCGACAGTGCGACGGCAGTGGGACCGGTGAAGATGGTTTTCCAGCCCTGTTCGACGTTGCGTCTGGCCCAGAGCAGTGCAAGTGGTGCCACGGTGAGGATGGCGATGAAGTCTCCGACGCTGAAACGTACGGCACGGGACAGGAACGCGAGCACGGAATCCGCAGGCGGCGTCGGCCAGAGCAACTGCGACAGGCTCACGTTCAGGAGCGTGACCAGCACGGAGGACAGCAATGCGATGGCCAGCAGGCGCGCGTTGACCGAGTTTGCCAGGACCTTGCGGCAGCCATGGGTGATGAGCATCACTGCGGGCATCAACGAAGCCGATGCAAGGACCGCCCAGGCCATCCCGTACTTCTCGATCATCGGGTAGCGCATCTGTGCGAAATAGGCATATTCGCCCAGCAACAGGTACGGCCAGAACCGAGGAGGGCAAAGCAATACCGCCGCCACGCGTATTCCCGCGGGCAGATAGAACTGATCCAGTGACAACTGCCGGGTCGCCCAGCAAGCGACCGCATAGAACACCGCCAGGACCAGGCCTGCCGGATGGATGCGCAACTTCAGCTGCAGGCCTTCATTCCACCAGTTCAATCGCACTTCTCCCTCGAGTACGTTCCCTGTCAGCATCCATTCGCCGCGGGACCCGGTTCCAAGGGACGGTATCGAGATGAATTGGATAATGCAATTGCAGATTTGATCTTTCGGTCAAATGAGAATTCCATCACGCGGGTCTGAATGTGCGGTCTTCACACCGTCGCACCTCGGGACACGCCACCAGGGGCACGCCCGCCGGTGAAAATGCCGTACGCGGGCTGCGGTCGGCACGCGGCTTCACCACAGCGCATCCCGCAGCTTGTACCAGGACATCGCCGCCACCAGCAGCGGCGTGCGCAGCAGCCGGCCGCCGGGGAAGGGCGCATGCCGCAGGCGCTGGAACACGTCCAGGCGCTCGCTCTGGCCGGCGATGGCGGCCGCGATGACCTCGCCGGCCAGCCCGGCGGCGGCCACCCCATGGCCGGAGAAGCCCTGCGCAAAATACAGGTTGCCGTCCAGCCGGCCCCAGTGCGGGGCGCGGTTGCGGGTAATGTCCACATAACCGCCCCAGACCTGGTCCAGGGCCACGTCGGCCAGCTGCGGGAACACCTGGTGCATGCGCCGCTGCATCACCCTGCGCAGACCGGGCGGTGGCAGCGCCGAATAACTGGCACGGCCACCGAACAGCAGCCGGTGGTCGTGGCTGAGGCGGAAGTAGTCCAGTGCCCAGGCGGTGTCGGCTACCGCCATGTTGTTGCCGATCAGCGCCCGGGCACGCTCGGCCCCGATCGGCTCACTGGCACCGATATAGGTGCCGACCGGCATGATCCGGCGTTCCAGCTCGGGCAGCAGGCCCTGCAGCCACGCATTGCCGGCAATCACCAGGTGTGCAGCGTGCACGCTGCCCAGTGTGGTGTGCAGGACAGGCTGCGGCCCACGCTGGACGCGGGTTACCGCTGAATGCTCGTGGATCACCACGCCGGCCGCGCGCGCGGCGTCGGCCAGGCCACGCGCATAGGCCAGCGGATGCAGGTGCGCGCTGAGCGGATCGAACATCGCGGCACGGTAGCGCGGGCTGTCCAGCTGCGCGCGCAGGGCGTTGCGGTCCCACCACTGCATCGGGTAGTCGTAGTGGCGCTGAAGGTGCTCGCAGTTGGCGTGCAGGTCGCGCTCATGGCGTTCGCGTATGGCAACGCTGGCATGGCCTTCGACCCAGTGGCAGTCGATGCCGTGGCGATCGATGCGCGTGCGCATGGCCTGCACCGCATCGCGTGACCAGTCGAACAGGTGGCGCGCATCGTCACGACCGAGCTGCCGCTCCAGTTCGTCCACCTCGCAGCCGTAGCCGACCAGCGCCTGGCCGCCGTTGCGGCCGGACGCGCCCCAGCCGATCCGCTGCGCTTCCAGCACCACCACGCGCTGGCCACGCGCGGCCAGTTCCAGTGCGGCGGTCAGGCCGGTATAGCCGGCGCCCAGCACCGCAACGTCGGCCTGCACCCGCCCCTGCAACGAGGGCAGTGCGGGCGGTTCGGGCAGGCTGGCGGCATACCAGCTGGGCGGAAAGGCGGCGCTCACTGCAGGCCTCGCGGCTGCAGTGGGACAGGGAAGAGCGGGGAAGGACGATCAGCATTCACCCGCCTAGTTTCGCCGATGCATGAGGGCGTGGCGTGATGGCACCGGCTTGCCGCGTGCGGTGAGCGACGGGTAACGTGTCGGCACGCCAAGGAGTGTCCCCATGCGCCGCCTGCCCTGGGTGGGCCTGCCCACCGACAGCACCGTGCTCGGCCATCACCGTTTCGCGGTGGCCGGCGAGAAGTACGTGCGTGCGCTGGCCGAGGCGGCCGAGGTGACCCCGGTGGTGTTGCCCAGCCTGCAGCCACCGTTGCCGGCCAGTGACTGGCTGCTGGGGCTCGATGGCCTGCTGTTGACCGGCGCGGTCAGCAATATCGAACCGCAGCACTACGAGGGCGGCCGCAGCTGGCCGGGCAATCCGCATGATCCGGCCCGGGATGCCAATGCCTTCGCGCTGCTGCGCGAGGCGCTGTCGTTGGACCTGCCTGTCCTGGCGATCTGCCGCGGCTTCCAGGAACTGAACGTCGCACTGGGCGGCAGCCTGCATCCGCAGCTGCACGCGGTGCCTGGGCTGGCCGACCATCGCGAAGACCCGCAGGCACCGGTGGAGGTGCAGTATGGAGCGGCGCATGCGGTCACCCTGGCGGCCGATGGCTGGCTGGCACAGTGGCACGGCAGCGACCGGGTGCAGGTCAATTCGGTGCACGGGCAGGGCATTGCCCGCCTGGCGCAGGGCCTGCAGGTCGAGGCCCGTGCCGATGACGGACTGGTCGAAGCGGCGCGCAGCCTGCACCATGGATTCGTGCTCGGCGTACAGTGGCACCCGGAGTGGCGCGTCATGCAGGCGCCGTTCTATCACGCTATTTTCCGTGCATTCGGCCAAGCTTGCCGGCAGCACCAACAGAACCGACTGGATTCCCGATGAGTTCCCGAACGCGCCCGCGCAAGACGGCCACGCCGCCCGCACCGCAGGAAAGCACCCTGCTGCGCTGGCTGAAGGAGCGGCGCATCACCGAAGTTGAATGCCTGGTGCCGGACATCACCGGCAACGCCCGCGGCAAGATCATTCCCGCCGACAAGTTTTCGCACGACTACGGCACGCGCCTGCCCGAGGGCATCTTCGCCACCACCGTCACCGGCGAGTTCCCCGACGACTACTACGAGCTGACCTCGCCGTCGGACTCGGACATGATGCTGCGGCCCGATCCGGACACCGTCCGCATGGTGCCATGGGCGGCCGATGCCACTGCGCAGGTCATCCACGATTGCTACACCAAGAACGGCGAGCCGCATGAGCTGGCGCCGCGCAACGTGCTGCGCCGCGTGCTGGCCGCCTACGCCGAACTGGGCCTGCGCCCGGTGGTGGCACCGGAGCTGGAGTTCTTCCTGGTGCAGAAGAACACCGACCCGGACTTCCCGCTGCTGCCCCCGGCCGGCCGTTCCGGGCGCCCGGAAACCGCGCGGCAGTCTTACTCGATCGATGCGGTCAACGAGTTCGACCCGATCCTCGACCTGATGTACGACTACGCCGATGCAATGAAGCTGGACGTGGACACGCTGATCCACGAATCGGGCGCGGCGCAACTGGAAGTCAACTTCACCCACGCCGATGCGATGGACCTGGCCGACCAGGTGTTCCTGTTCAAGCGCACCATGCGCGAGGCGGCGATGCGCCACGGCGTCTATGCCACGTTCCTGGCCAAGCCGATGGAAAACGAGCCGGGCAGTGCCATGCACATCCACCAGAGCCTGGTGCGGGTGAGCGATGGCAGCAACGTGTTCGCCGGCGATACCGACGCCGAGGGCGAGTTCAGCCCGGTGTTCGGCCACTACCTGGGCGGCCTGCAGAAGTACGCGCCGCAGGCGATGGCGTTCTTCGCGCCGAACGTGAACTCCTACCGCCGGCTGGTGTTTGGCGAAGTCTCGCCCAGCAACGTGCACTGGGGCTTCGACAACCGCACCTGCGGCCTGCGCGTGCCGCTGGATACGCCGGAAAACATGCGGGTGGAGAGCCGGTTCGCCGGGTCCGATGCCAACCCCTACCTGGCGATGGCCGCGACCCTGGCCTGCGGCCTGCTCGGCATCCGCGAGCGGCTGGCACCGGATGCACCGGTGACCGGCAGCGCCAAGGAACTGGGCTACAACCTGCCGCGTTCACTGGGCGAGGCGCTGGACGGGCTGGAGCGGTGCAGCGAGCTGCAGGCGCTGCTGGGCGAGCGCTTCTGCCGGGCCTACATCTCGGTCAAACGCAAGGAATACGAGACCTTTTTCCGCGTCATCAGCTCGTGGGAGCGCGAGTTCCTGCTGCTGAACGTCTGAGCCTGCGGAATAGAAAAATCCGCCGCCGGGGGGTAGGCTGGCAGCCGTCGCCGGCCCCGCCGGCCCCCCTTCCCGCATTCTGGAGCACCCGATGAAGCTGCGTATCCTCACGCTCGGCCTGGCCTCCGCCATGCTCGCCGCCTGTGGCGGTGGCAACGGCGGCGCGCAGGACAGCCAGGTCCTGAACGTCTACAACTACAGCGATTACATCGCCGAGGACACCATTCCGACCTTCGAGAAGGAGAGCGGCATCAGGGTGACCTACGATGTGTTTGACAGTGACGAGATGGTCGAGACCAAGCTGCTGGCCGGCAACAGCGGCTACGACGTGGTGGTGCCGACCCTGAACTTCTTCGGTCGCCAGATCCAGGCCGGCGTGTTCCTGCCGCTGGACAAGAGCAAGATTCCGAACCTGGCCAATCTCGATCCGGCGGTGATGAAGCGCATCGCCACCCAGGATCCGGACAACCAGTACGGCGTGCCGTACATGATCGGCACCACCGGCATCGGCTACAACGTGGACATGCTGAAGCAGCGCTTCGGTGGCAGCACCGACATCGCCAACAGCTGGGACCTGGTGTTCAAGCCGGAGAACATCAGCAAGATGAAGGACTGCGGCGTGACCATCCTGGACACGCCGGCCGACATGATCCCGATCGCGCTGCATTACCTGGGCCTGGACCCGCACAGCGGCGACCCGGCCGAGCTGCAGAAGGCGGCCGACCTGCTGAAGTCGATCCGCCCGTACGTGCAGAATTTCCACTCTTCGCAGTACGTCGGCTCGCTGGCCAACGGCGGCACCTGCCTGGTGGTCGGCTGGTCCGGTGACATCATCCAGGCACGCGACCGCGCCGAGGAAGCCAGCAATGGCGTGCACGTGGCCTATTCGATCCCGAAGGAAGGTGCGCCGCAGTGGTTCGACATGCTGGCGATCCCGAAGGACGCCAAGCACCCGGAAGCGGCGTACCGGTTCATCAACTACCTGCTGGAACCGAAGGTCGCCGCGGCCAACACCAACTTCATCCACTACGCCAACCCGGTGCCGACCGCCACCCCGCTGGTGGACGAGGCGATCCGTACCGACCCGACCATCTATCCGCCGGCCGACGTGGCCGCGAAGATGTTCACCTACTCGATCAACACGCCGGAGACCGACAAGCTCTACACCCGGCTGTGGACCGAGGTGAAGACCGGGCGTTGAATCCGCCTGCGCGGCGCCGGGCATGACCGGCGCCCACCGCCAGGCGCATGTCGAAGGAGGCCGCAGGGCCTCCTTCGGCATATGTGCAGTCCGCGTCGCGGCGGCTTTCACTTTCCCTCGGCGCTGCATCCCCTACCGTCCCGTATGGCACTGACCACCGCCACGAGACGATGACCGAACAGCCCGCGCGCAACGACAGCGCCCACGACGACGACCGGCAGCAGAAGGAACAGGACACGCCCTCTCCGCTGAAGAATCCCAGGGTGCGCTGGACGCTGGCGATCATCGGGCTGCTGGTCGCGGTGGCCCTGGTTGCCTGGCTGGTCTATCACCTCCTGGTCGGGCGCTACCTGCAGGAGACCAACAACGCCTACCTGCAGGCCGACGCTGTTGCCGTGGCGCCGCGCATAAACGGCTACGTCACCGAGGTGCTGGTCAAGGACAACCAATGGGTAAAGGTGGGCGAGCCGCTGCTGCGCATCGACCCGCGCACCTACCGTGCCACCCTGGACCAGGCCGAAGCAGTGATCGCCGTCCGCGAAGCAGATATCGCGGCGGCAACCGCCGGCGTGCAGGGCCAGCAGTCCAGCCTGCTGCAGGCGCGCACCCAACTCACGGCCGCGACCGCCTCACTGCGCTTCGCAAGATCCGAGCTGGCCCGTTTCACCCCCCTGGCCGCCAGCGGCGCAGACACCCACGAGCATGTGGAGAGCCTGCGCCACGACGTAGAGCGGGCGCAGGCCCAGTACGACGCCGCCAGGGCGCAGATCCAGGGCGTGCAGAGCCAGATCGACGCCAGCCAGGCGCAGCTGGAACAGGCACAGGCCGGCCTCAAGCAGGCACAGGCCGATGCCGCGCAGGCCCGGGTCGCATTCGAGGACACCGAACTGCGCGCGCGCATCGATGGCCGCATCGGCAACAAGACCGTGCAGGTCGGCCAGTTCGTCGCCGCGGGTACCCGCACGATGACCGTTGTCCCGGTCGCCTCGCTGTACCTGAGCGCCAACTTCAAGGAAACCCAGGTAGGCCTGATGCGGGCCGGGCAGCCGGCGGAGATCAAGGTCGATGCCCTGCCGGGTACCACCCTGCACGGTACGGTCGAGAGCATTTCGCCAGGCACCGGATCGCAGTTCGCGCTGCTGCCGCCGCAGAATGCCACCGGCAACTTCACCAAGGTGGTGCAGCGGGTGCCGGTGCGCATCCGGGTCGATGCCGGTGCCGAAGCGCGCAAGGTGCTGGTGCCGGGCATGTCGGTGGAAGTGACCGTGGACACCCGCAGCGCCAAGGACGCGCGCAGGCGCACCCGCGATGAGGCCGAGGCCACGGCCGCACCCGTGCGATGAACGCCGCCGCCGCCCCTGCCGCCGCCGCCGAAGGCAAGGCCGACGCTGGCGCGTGGTTGGCCGTTGCCGCGGGCACGATCGGTTCGTTCATGGCCACGCTGGACATCTCCATCGTCAACGCGGCCCTGCCCACCATCCAGGGCGAGGTCGGCGCCAGCGGCACCGAAGGCACCTGGATTTCCACCGCCTTCCTGGTGTCGGAGATCGTGATGATCCCGCTCACCGGCTGGTTCGTGCGCACCCTGGGCCTGCGCACCTTCCTGCTGATCTGCGCGACGCTGTTCACCGCCTTCTCGGTGATGTGCGGGTTGGCCGACTCGCTGCCGATGATGATTGCCGGGCGGGTGGGGCAGGGATTCGCCGGTGGGGCCCTGATCCCCACGGCGTTGACCATCGTCGGCACGCGCCTGCCACCGAAGCAGCAGCCGCTGGGCACCGCGCTGTTCGGCATGACCGTCATCCTCGGGCCGGTGATCGGCCCGCTGCTGGGCGGCTGGCTGACCGAGAACGTGAGCTGGCATTACGCCTTCTTCATCAACGTGCCGATCTGCGCCGGGCTGGTGGCGCTGCTGCTGCTGGGACTCCCGCATGAAAGATCGGACTGGGGAGGCCTGCTGCGCGCTGACTGGCTGGGCATCCTCGGCATGACCGCCGGCCTGTCCGCGCTTACCGTGGTGCTGGAAGACGGGCAGCGCGAGCGCTGGTTCGAATCCACGCTGATCGTGGTGCTCACCGTGGTCTCGGTGGTGGGGTTCGCCCTGCTGGCGCTTTCGCAGTTCACCAGCAAGACCCCGGTGATCCGTCTCAACATCCTGTTCCAGCGCAGTTTCGGCGCGGTGTTCGTGATGGTGATGGCGGTGGGCATGATCCTGTTCGGGGTCATGTACATGATCCCGCAGTTCCTGGCGATCATCGCTGGCTACAACACCGAGCAGGCCGGCTACGTGCTGCTGCTGGCCGGACTTCCAACCATCCTGCTGATGCCGTTGATGCCGAAGATGCTGGAAACGGTGGACGTACGCATCATGGTGTTCGGCGGCATGCTGTGCTTTGCAGCGGCCTGCTTCGTCAACCTCGGTCTCACGCCGGACAGTGTCGGCCCGCATTTCATCGTCGGCCAGCTGCTGCAGGGCTGCGGGTTGGCGCTGGCAATGATGGCGCTGAACCAGGCGGCCATCACGTCGGTACCGCGCGAGTACACCAGTGATGCCTCGGGCCTGTTCAATGCCGCGCGCAACCTCGGCGGCTCGATCGGCCTGGCGATCATCTCGACCTTCCAGGAACGTCGCACGATCCTGCATGTCGATGCGATCGGCAGCAGTGTCACCGCGAATTCGCCGCTGGCCCAGGATGCGCTGCACGCCTATGGCCAGCAGCTGGGCGACGCGACCCAGGCGGCGGCGGTGCTGGCGCAGACGGTCCAGATGCAGGCGATGGTGATGGCCTACAACGACCTGTTCTGGATCTTCGGCCTGATCGTGGTACTGACCTTCCCGCTGGTTTTCCTGCTCAAGCCCCTGCCCAAGGGCGTTCCATTGGCGATGCACTGATGACTTCGACGACTCCGCCCCCGTTCGTTCGCGCGTGCCGGATGTGGCCGGCCGTGGTACCGCTGCTCCTGGCCGGCTGCACGCTCGGGCCGGATTACGTGCGGCCCGACCTTGCCGGCGGCGCTACCGCGCAGGCGGCGTTGCCACGTGCAGCGCAGGCCGGCGTGCAGCCTGCGGCGCCACCGAGCCAATGGTGGCGCGCGCTGAACGATCCGTTGCTGGACCAGCTGGTGGACGAGGCCCTGCGCAACAGCCCCAACCTGCGCGCTGCCCAGGCCAAGCTGCTGGCCTCGCGCTCACTGCAGCGCCAGCGCCGTGCCGAACAGCTGCCCAGCGTGGGCGCTGCGGCCGGCTACGCCAACATCAAGGCGCCGGATTCGATCGGGAACCGTGTGCGCAGCATCGGCGAGAACGTCGCCGGCGTTGCCGAGGCCAACGGTCGCCCGCAGGAAGCGGCGCAGCTGCGCCAGCAGTTCGCCGATACCGATCTGGATACCGAGTTGTACGTGGCCGGTTTCGATGCCAGCTGGGAGCTGGACCTGTTCGGCCGACGCCGCCGCGCAGTGGAGCAGGCCAGTGCCGAGGCCGAGGCCAACGCTGCGGCGCTGGCCGACGCACAGGTGCAGCTGGCCGCCGAGCTGGCCCAGGTCTACCTGGGGTATCGCAGCAGCCGTGAGCGCATCGCCCTGGCCGAGGACAACCTGCGGGCGGCCCAGGAGAGCCTGCAGCTGACGCGCCAGCGCCGCCAGCGTGGCGCCGACTCGGACCTGCAGGTGGAACGCGCGCAGGCCGAGCTTGAGCAGCAGCAGGCGGCGCTGCCCACGCTGCAGGCCCAGGCCGACGAGGCGCGCGACCTGCTGGCGCTGATGGTGGGGCGCGAGCCGGGTGCGCTGGACGCGCGGCTGGCGGCGGATCAGCCGCTGCCGCAGCTGCCGGCCAGGGTGCCGGTGGATGATGCGCGCGCCCTGATCCAGCGCAGGCCCGATGTGCGCAAGGCCGAGCGCGAACTGGCCGCGTCGTCGGCACAGATCGGGCAGGCCCTCTCCGCCTACTTTCCGCAGGTGACGCTGCTGGGCAGCATCGGCGCCGGCGCCACCTCGGTATCCGATCTGGGACGGGATTCGGCGGCTACCGTCATCGCTCCGTTCCTGCGCTGGTCGCTGTTCGACTTCGGCGTGAACAAGGCACGGGTGGCGCAGGCCCGGGCGGGAAACCAGGCGCGCCTGGCCGCCTACGAGGGCACGGCACTGGCAGCGCTGCAGGATGCCAATACCGCGCTGGCGCGGTTCGGCGCCGCGCGGCAGCAGCTGCAGGCCAGCGGCCGTGCCGAGGCCTCTGCAGAGCGCGCGCTGGCCCTGATGCGGCAGCGACGCCAGGCCGGGGCCACCTCGCAGATCGACCTGCTGGACGTGCAGCGCCAGCGCCTGCGGGCCCAGGATGCCGCCGCCCAGGCCCGCCTGCAGGTGCTGGTGCGCTACGTGGCGCTGCAGAAGAGCCTGGGCTTGGGCTGGCAGGACGCGCCACCGGTGGCCGTGCGCTGAGACCCTTCGCCGGGGTCACCCTGCAGCGGCGGGCCCGACCCGGCGGGCGCCGCGGCACGGTGCGCGCCGCCACAG